>JBMSWZ010000394.1:0-2353 GCA_049425105.1 Cephaloticoccus sp. | reverse complement strand
CGAGCCCCGGCGTGCGTCGGGCTTGGCATCGGCGCGATTCCGTGTCTCGTCGCAGGCGTGAGCGACTTACTGGCCGATCTTTCGCTGGCGGAGCTGGAGTCCCGCCTCGTGGCGGACGGCCACGCGCGTGTCCACGCCGGCCGGCTCCTGCGTGCCTTCTACGCCGCGGGCGAACTCCCGCCGGTCATGCCTGGAATGCCGGCCGCGCTGCTCGAGCAGTGGCGCACATCGCCGCTCGCGACGGTGGCCCGCCGACAGGAGTCGGTGGATGGCACGACGAAGCTCCTGTTGCGGCTGGCTGACGGGCGCACGGTGGAGACGGTGCTGATGCCGGACTTTCGCGACGACCGGGCCGCGGGGTGTGTTTCATCGCAGGTCGGATGCGCGATGGGGTGCGACTTCTGCGCGACGGCGCAGGACGGATTTGCGCGCAACCTGACCGCGGGTGAAATCGTGACGCAGTTTCTCGCGCTGCGCCGGGAGGCGGCCGCGCGTGGACGCCGGCTGCAGACGCTCGTGTTCATGGGCATGGGGGAGCCGATGCTGAATCTCGACGCGGTGCTCGCGGCCGTGGAACGGATCGCCGACAACCGCGTGGGCGGGTTCGGTTGGCGGCAGATCACGGTGTCCACGGTCGGCATCGTCCCCGGCATCGACGCGCTGACGGCCACCGGTCTCAACCTGCACCTCGCCGTCTCGCTGCACGCGCCGGACGACGCGACCCGCGCCCGGCTGCTGCCCATGGGACGGCGTTTTGCGATCGCGGAAATCCTGGCGGCCGCCGACCGTTTCCAGGCCAGCCGGGGCCGGCCGGTGACGATTCAGTACTGCTTGCTCACGGACGTCAACGACTCGCCGGCGCAGGCGCGCCTGCTGGCCGACGTGCTCGGCGCGCGGCGCATGCACGTGAACCTGCTGCGCTACAATCCCACCGGCCCTGGTCTGCAAGGCGGCAGCTACGAGCGGACATCCGACGCGGCGAGCGAGGCCTTCGCGGTCGAGTTGCGGGCGCGCGGCGTGGTGGCGCACTTCCGGCGTTCGCGCGGTCCGGAGATCGACGCGGCCTGCGGCCAGTTGCGGCGGCGCGCGGCGCCCGCCTGATGGGTGGGAGGGGCTTTGCGTCCCGACCAAGCATGGAGTGGATTACAGCCGGGGCGTAAGGCCCCTCCCACAGCTGTGATTATTTCTCTTCCTTCGCGGCGAGAGCCTTGCGGTAGGAGGCTTCCCACTTGTCCCACGACGCGAGCAGGCTGCTCTTCGCGCTGTCCCAGGTGGCCGCGGTGGCGGAGCCGAGCGCGGCGGCCTTCTGCTTGTAGTCGGCTTCGGCGTTCTTGAGTTCCTCCAGAGCGGCCTTGCGGCTCTCGCTGGCCTTCTCCTTGGCGAGTTCCGCCCGCAGCCTGCTCGCCTGCGCCTCCATTTCCGCCTCGGTCTGCTTGCTGGCGGAGGCGAACTCCTCGCGCTTCTCATAGGTGTAGGCCTTCACCCTGGCCCAGCGCTCGGCGATGGCCGTCCGGGACTTTTCGTAGAGTTCCTTCGTCTTGTCCTTGGTATCCGAATACGCCTCCTTCACCGCCTCCTTGGAGTCGGTGTAGAGTTCCTTGGCCTTGGCCGTGGTGTCGGCGTAAACTTCCTTCGCCTTGTCGCGGGCTTCCACGCGTTCCTCCTTGCTGCAGGCGACGAGGAGGGGAAGGGCGGCGCAGGCGGTGAAAAGCAGGCGGAATCGGGCGGACATGGATTTCATGATGCGGTCTGGGTTGAACGGAGGGTGCGCGGACTGACGGGGGAACGGTGTGCTAGGGTCAGCCATCTTACCCATCGACCGCCGAAAGTCGAAACGGTTGCACGCGGCGTCGCCCCCCGACCGGCGCGGGTGTTCAGGGCGCGGGCGGGGTGGCGTAGAACGTCGCGCCCAGGAAGAGCGCGATCATCACCAGGGCGCAGACGAGGCGCGCGACGGTGGAAATCACGAAGCCGGTGGCGGCGCCGACGCCGGACTTCAGCGCCTCCCGGTCGGTCTTGTTGGCGAGCAGCTTCTCGGCGAGGATCGCGCCGAAGATCGTGCCGAGCAGGAGGGCAGGCAGTGAAAAGAAGATGCCGACTAGCGCACCGCCGCTGGCGCCGGCCATGCCCCATTTGCTCCCGCCAAACCAATGGGTGCCAAGGATCACACCGCCGAAGTCGGCGATGATCGAGAACACCCAGAACAACGCGATCAATCCGATCGCGAGCCACGAGAGATCAGCGGGCAGGATCAGCTTGTGCAGGATCGCCGCCACGAGGATGAGCGTTGTCCCCGGCAGGAGCGGGATCACGACGCCGGCCAGGCCGATCAGCATCAGCGTCAGGGTGAGCG
>JBMSWZ010000393.1:0-2354 GCA_049425105.1 Cephaloticoccus sp. | reverse complement strand
GCGTGGCCTTGAAAATGTGCGTGAGGAGCTGCGCCTTGTTCAACGTGCCCTCGAAGGTTGCACCGCACTGGCGGGCAAAGGCGTTCAAGTCCGCGAGATTCAGGGCATAGATCTCGTCGAGGTAGACGGGGTCGTCCACGCCCGAGGAAATCTCCGCGGCCAAGGCATCGAGCGCAACCAGGTCCTCAAAGCGCGACGCCGGCGGCAGGTCACCTGACACCATGGCCGGAGCCGCCGGGCCGGGCTGCTGCGGATGCGCCGGGCCCTTGTTGCCCCCGCCCTGCTGCCAGTTGCCCCCGCCCCCGCCATTGCCGTGGCGCCCGCGCTTGCGTTTATTGCGTTTCCACCCACCCCGCCCTTGATCGTGGCCGCCCTCCCCGCCGCCAGGGTGATCGTGGCGACTTTGGTGCCCTTGGTTGCCGCCTTGGTTCGAACCCGAATCGGAATCCTCATTACCACTGCCATCTGGCTCGGCCCGATATGAAGTCGGAACGTCGTCCGAACCCGCGGACTCCGCCCGGGGTTCATCACGCGGCGGCGCCGAAGCCGCCGGTGTATCCGGCGCGCTGCTCGACGCCTCGGGCGCATCCGCCGCCTCGGCCTTGGCGCGGCCGCGGGGCTTGGCAGAACGGGTCCGCGTGCGGGCGGGCTTCATGGCGGGCTGGGAGGTCTCCTCGTTGGAGCCGGGGTCAATATCCATAACGCAATCGGGTTTTTGAGAATCGTGGCTCAGGCCGCATGACCTCGGAGAATGCCGTCAATCATGAGCTTCACCTGCGATTGGAGAAACTCGATCGAGCCGTCGTTCCAGAGAACAATGTCGGAAAGCTCTGTCTTGGTCGCCAGTGGCAGTTGCTTCGAGATTCGTTGCTCGGCGAGCGTTCGCGGAATCCCTCGCTGCTCCAGCCGGGCGAGTTGTTGAACCGGAGAACAGGCCACGCAGACGGTGAAATCAAACCAATTTTCCAACCCTTTCTCAAAAAGGAGGGGCACCTCGATCACCCAAGCCCGTTCCGGCCGCGTTCGCATTTCCTCCCGCCACGCGGCGAAGAGCCGGGGATGCGTAAGCTGTTCCAGCCAAAGTCTCTCTTCATCGCTCGGGAAAACCAGGCCGGCAAGCGCGGCGCGATCCACCTGCCCGTCCGCCGCCAGCATTTCCGACCCAAATCGCTCCGCAATGGCGGCAACCACCCCTGGGGCACGCAAAACCCGCTCCCGGATCATCGCGTCGGAGTCGAGCAGGGTGAAGCCCAGCGCCGCCACCATTCCGGCCGCCTGTGACTTTCCACACCCCATCCCGCCTGTAATTCCTATCACCATTGAGTAAGTTACCCTAGAAAGGGCTTGGCTAAAAAGCCTTCATAAATCCTTTGGTCCCATCAACCACAAACCCTGCGGTGCCCACCCTCGCGATGCCCTTGTCTGTCGATACCAAGAACCCCGCCGCCGCCGCCTACGTCCGCGGCAAGTTCCGGCAAATGCACCCCCGGGCCGGGCGAAATCTCGCTCGCTCACCAAGGCGTGCTCTTCCTCGACGAGTTGCCGGAATTCAAACGCTCGGCCCTGGAAGTGCTGCGCCAGCCCTTGGAGGATGGTGAGGTCACGATTTCTCGCAGCGCAGGGAAAGTCACGTTGCCCTGCGCGTTCATGCTCGTCGCCGCGATGAACCCGTGTCCATGCGGCTATCTCGGCGACCATCGGCGCGAGTGTCGCTGCTCGCCGATGCAAATCCAACGCTACCGCGCCCGCGTCAGCGGCCCCCTGCTCGACCGCATCGACATCCACATCGACGCCCCGGCGTTGAGCATCGGTGATCTGCGTTCCGAGACCGCCAGCGAAAACTCCGCCACCATCCGCACCCGCATTGCCGCCGCTCGCCAACGCCAGGCCGCACGCCTTGGCGCCGCGGCCACCAATGCCCGCATGAGCCACGCGCAAATCCGCCGTCATTGCGCGATATCCCCGGATCTCGGCGATCTGCTCCAGCGGGCCATGGAGCAACTCGCCTTGTCCGCCCGGGCCTACGACCGGATTCTCAAGGTTGCCCGGACCATAGCGGACCTGGCGGGCAGTGATGCCATCGCCGGGCCCCATCTTTTGGAGGCCATCCAATACCGCGGCCTCGACCGGAAACTGTTTTATTAAACCGCGCTTGACGAAAGCAGCGAAAACCGAACTCTTTCCCCTCCCAACCATTTTGCCCTCATCGTCTAGCGGTTAGGACGGATCCCTCTCACGGATCAAACCGGGGTTCGATTCCCCGTGAGGGTACCACTTACATAGGTGGAAATTCATTGGGGCTGACGTGACCTCGAATTTTCAAGCCGCCTTGGGAGTTAGTCTGGGCCAAGAAG
>JBMSWZ010000392.1:0-2367 GCA_049425105.1 Cephaloticoccus sp. | reverse complement strand
AGGACCAGCCCGCCGTCATTCCGCTCGGCCAGGCAGAGCTGCTGCGTGAAGGTTCCAACGTCGTCATCTGGGCCCTCGGCCCCATGGTGCCCGAAGCACTGGCGCTCGCCGAACGACTCGAGACCGAACAAAACCTCTCGGTCGGCGTTGTGAATGCGCGCTTCGCCAAGCCGCTCGATCGCACGCTCCTGCTCAGCCAAGCCGCATGCATTCCGTTGATCGTAACGATGGAGGACCACGTCGTCACCGGCGGCTTCGGCAGCGCGGTCTTGGAAACGCTGCAGGAAGCCGACTGCACCACCGCGGTCGAGCGCCTGGGCTGGCCCGACACCTTCGTCGAACACGGCAGCAGCGTGGAAGTGCTCCGCGCCGCGCACGGGCTTTCCCCCGAGGCGATGTATCAGCGCATCCTCACCCGGTGGCGCAACCACCGCCACGAGGACGTCACTGCCGACGTCTAAACCGTTCCAGCCATGCCCTTGATTGAAATCGAGATCATCGGCCCCAGCCGGAGCGTCCCCGCCCCACTTACCCGCCAACTCGCCGACGCCTTGGGCGAAGCATTGGGCACCTCGCCCGCGTCAACTTGGGTGCGCCTGCGCACCCTCCCCGCGAGCCGCTACGCTGAGAACGGCACCGCGCGACCGCTGGGCCGCAAAGCCATCTTCGTCACCATCACCCACCGCCAGCTTCCAACCCGCGCTCAGCTCAAACGCGAAGCCAGCGAAGTCAGCCGCATCGTCAGCACGCTCTGCAATCGCCCCGCCGATCTCGTGCACATCATTTACCAACCGCCCGGCGCCGGCCGCATCGCCTTCGGCGGCCGCCTCATCGTGTGACGCCTCCATGCCATTCGGAGCTCATCGCCTCACCACTCCAGCGCAGATGGCCTGCCAGCCATAACGCATCGCATCGCAACTCCGGCGAGGAGGGTCGGGCCATCCGAAGTCCCGCGGACGCGAGATGTAGGCTGGTGCGGGCAGAGGGAATCGAACCCTCCTCTCATGCTTGGGAAGCACGCATAATAGCCGATATACTATGCCCGCAGGGAGGAGAGCGGAGCAAAGCACATTGGCCGGGCGCCGCAATCACGAATAATTCCGCCGACCCTCGAGCGCGCTCCTCAAGGTCACCGCGTCGGCATAAAGCACGCCACCGCCGCTGGGCAGGCCGAAACCAATGCGGCTGACCGCCACGGTCTGCCCCGCGGGAATCTGGGCCGTGAGGTAATGGCAGGTGGCCTCGCCCTCGACGTCGTTGGAAAGCGCCAGGATCAATTCCTTCACCTCGCCGGCGGTGAGCCGCGCCAGCAGCGGTTCAAAGTTCAGGTCCTCCGGCCCGACCCCGTGAATCGGCGACAGCTTCCCGTGCAGCACGTGGTAAACGCCGCGATAAGCCCCGCTGCGCTCCAGCGCCACCAGGTCGGGCACCTGCTCGACCACGCAGACCACGGCGTGATCGCGCGTCGAGTCCTCGCACAGCGGGCACAATTCGGCCTCGGCCAGATTGCCGCAACGCGTGCACCGGCGCACGGAGCGGGCCGCCTCCTCCAGCGCCGCCACGAGCTTCGGCAAGCGGTCGGGCTTTTCCACGAGGAGGTTCAACGCGATGCGTTCCGCCGAGCGAAAGCCCAGCCCCGGCAGCTGCTTGAGGTGCTTCTGCAGGTTCTCGAAGGCGGGAGTCATCGGCCGCGGCGCGCGCTCACATGAACCCGGGCACTTGGAAGGCCGAGGTCACTTTCTGCATCTCGGCGTCGTTGTATTCCTTCGACTGCTTGGCCGCGTCCTGAATGGCGGTGAGAATCGTGTCCGACACAAACTTCGGGTCCTCCTTCAGCAGCTCCGGATCGAGCTCCAGCGCGAGGAACTTGGAGTTGCCGTTGACCTTGACCTTCACGGCACCGCCACCGCTGGTGACGTTGATTTCGTGCGCATCGAGCTGCGCCTGCAGCGCTTCGATACCGCGCTGCATTTTCTGGGCTTGTTTGAGGAGTTTTCCGACGCCGGGCATGATGAAATGGGTTTGAAAACGGATTGGGCCGACCGCGACGGCCACTGGCAAGGCTAGAGTGCCCCGAGGATGTCGGCATAGCCCGCGCGGTAATCGCCAAACCGCGGCCGCCACCCCAGTTCGCGCTTCAACCGCGCGTTCACGATCACGCGATCCGGCACGGCGCGCCGGCGACGGGATGGCAGGGCCGGGTCAAACTCCGGGGCGGAAAGCCCCAACTGCGCGGCCAGCCACGCCGCCATGTCCTGTTTAGCGACCGGACCGTCGTCGGCCACGTTATAGGTTCCGCCCGGCATTTCCGCCGGCGCCGCCAACGCCGCCCAGATCGCCCCGGCCGCGTCGTCCCGATGAATCAAG
>JBMSWZ010000391.1:0-2368 GCA_049425105.1 Cephaloticoccus sp. | reverse complement strand
GCCTGCAGATCTCGGAATTTGCCAAACTCGCGATGGTCTTCTGCCTCGCGCACTACCTGGCGCTCAACCAGACGCGCATCGGCGACCTGAAGCGCGGCTACGTGCTGCCGATAGGCATCGTGCTCGGTTTCGCCGGCCTCGTGGTCCTGGAACCCGATTTTGGCACCGCCGCGTTGATCGTCGCCGTCGGGATGGCGTTGCTGTTCCTCGCCGGCGCCAAGTGGCGCTACATCCTGCCGACCCTTGCGGCGGTGGTCCTGGCCTTTGCGGTGCTGGTCATTCACAACCCGAACCGGCTCTACCGGCTCACCTCGTTCCTCGATGTCGAGGGCAACAAGCAGGGCGGCACTTATCAGCTTTACCAAGCGCTGGCGGCCTTCGCGGCCGGCGGCACCGACGGCGTCGGTTTGGGTCAGGGCCGGCAGCAGCTCAATTATCTGCCGGAGGCCCATACCGACTTCATTCTCGCCGTGGTGGCCGAGGAACTCGGGCTTTGGTTCACCATGGGCATCGTGGTGGTGTTCACGCTGATCTTTGTCGCCGGACTCGTGCACCTGCGGCGCGCGCCCAACCTCTTCCAATTCCTGCTCGTCGCGGGCTGCCTGCTCCTCATCTGTCTGCAGGCGATCATCAATCTTGGCGTCGTAACCGGCGTCTTCCCCACCAAGGGCATGTCGCTGCCCTTCATTAGCGCGGGGCTCTCCAACCTGTTCCTCATGGCGATGCTCGTCGGTGTCATCATCAACACCCAACGCTCCTGGCTGCGCGCCGGGCTGTCGCGCCAGCGGCGCGCGATGCGGGAGGTCCTGGCATGAGCCGGTGGTTGATTTCTTGCGGCGGCACCGGCGGCCACCTTTCGCCCGGCATTGCGCTGGCCGAGGGGCTGACCGCCCGCGGCCACCAGGTCACCTTGTTGATCAGCCAGAAGAAGATCGACGCGCGCCAGATCGAGAAATACCCGCACTTCAATTTTCTGCGCGTGCCGGGCCGCGGATTCTCCTGGAATCCGGTGCGGCTGGTCCTGTGCGCGTGGAGCCAGTTGCAGGGCTTCGGGTTTTGCTTTCGCCTGATCGGGCGCGAACGGCCGGACGGAATCGTCGCTTTCGGCGGCTTCACCTCCGCCGGCGTGACCTTGGCCGGCCGGTTGCGCGGGGTGCCGGTGGCCTTGCACGAGTCAAACCGGGTGCCCGGACTTGCGGTTCGCACCTTGGGCGGTTTGGCCCGGCGGGTCTATCTGCCCACGGGCGTGCGGCTCACAAGTGTGCGCGCGCGCCACATCCGCCACGTCGGCATGCCGGTGCGCCGCGAGATCGCCCCGGTGCCGCGGCCTGAGGCTTGTGCGCGGCTGGGCCTCAATCCCGGTCACTGCGTGCTGGTCGTCTTTGGCGGCAGCCAGGGGTCGAGTCCGCTCAACGATTGGGTGCAGGCGCACCTGCGCGACCTCGCGGCCGAGGGGATTCAGGTCTACTGCGTCACCGGCCCCGGCAAGGGCGAGGCGGCGGCCCTGGAGCTGCCGGTATCCGCCGGCGGCACCGTCAAGTCGGTGTTTGTGCCGTTCTGCGATGACGTCGCGACGCTCTTGTCCGCCGCCGACCTCGTCGTTTCGCGCGCCGGCGCCGGCACCATCGCCGAGTTGATTCGCTGCGCCACGCCGGCCATCCTCGTGCCGTTGCCGCACGCGGCCGACGACCACCAGCGGGCGAACGCGAGCTTCTTTGAACGCCAGGGCGGCGGCCTGGTCGTCGAGCAATCCGCGATCAACCGGCTCACCAGCGAAGTCTACGACACCATTTTCAACGACTGGCTGCTGCGGCGGTTTCGCACCAACCTGCAGCGGATGGATCGGGCCAATCCGCTCGAGGTGATGCTGAAGGACCTGGAGGAACTGGCGGCGGCCAAGCCCGATCAACCTCCACCGGCCGGGGCCCGGCCGCTTCCGGCATGAATCCGGCGCAAGTATTGTTCGGCCGGCCCGTGTCCCGGATCCACTGTATCGGCGTGGGCGGCATGGGCCTCGCCCCGCTGGCGATTTTCCTCGCCGACTCCGGGTGGACGGTGACCGGCGAAGATGACGCGCCCACGGCGGAGGTGGTCGCCTACCTTACCGCGGCGGGCATCGGCTTGGCGCCGCTGCCGGCGGCGTGCGATCTCGTGGTTATCTCGTCGGCCATTGCCCCCGGGCATGCGAGTTTGCAGGCCGCGCACGCGCGCCACCTGCCCGTGGTGCGGCGGGGTGAATTGCTCGCCGAAGTGGTCAAGGGACGCAAACTGGCCGCGGTCTGCGGCTCGCACGGCAAGACCACGACCACCACCATGCTGGCGGCGGCGCTGCGCCGGGCGGGCTTTGGCGCGGGTTACGTGTTGGGCG
>JBMSWZ010000390.1:0-2370 GCA_049425105.1 Cephaloticoccus sp. | reverse complement strand
GCCTTCGTGGCCGGAACCAAATCGGATGACCGGACCTAACGCGGCCCAGCAACCCGGTTCATACCTGAAAAAATCCGTGTTTTCCCGGCCGTGACTGTGCTTTACTACCAGCTTTCATGAATCTGACCGACACCACGCGCAAACCCACCTGGCTCCGCGCCAAGCTGCCCTCCGGGCCCGGCTACCAAGCGGTGCGCTCGCTCGTGGACACGCACAAGCTGCACACGGTCTGCCAGAGTGCGCAGTGCCCGAACCTCGGCGAGTGCTGGTCGCGCGGCACCGCCACGCTCATGATTCTCGGCAACATTTGCACGCGCTCCTGCAATTTCTGCGCGATCCAGACCGGCCGGCCCACAGAATACGACATTGGCGAACCCGCCCGCGTGGCCGACGCCGTCGAGAAGATGGGCCTGCGCCACTGCGTCATCACCTCCGTCGCGCGTGACGAACTCGCCGACGGCGGCGCCGCCATCTGGGCCGCCACCATCCGCGCCATCCGCCACCGCATGCCGCAGACCGCCATCGAGGTGCTGACGCCCGACTGGAAAGGCCGCCTGCACGACCTCGACACCGTGCTCGACGCCAAGCCCGACATTTTCAACCACAACCTCGAGACCGTGGAGCGCCTGCAAAAGCCCGTGCGCGTGCAGGCCCGCTACGACCGCTCCCGCTCCGTGCTGCAACACGCGAAGTCGCGCGGATTCACCACCAAGACCGGCATCATGCTCGGGCTCGGCGAGACGAAGGAAGAAATCGAGCAGACCATTCGCGACGTCGTCGCCGATGGCACCGACATCCTCACCATCGGCCAATACCTGCAACCTACGCCGCAGCACCTGAAGGTCGAGCGCTGGGTGCATCCGGACGAATTTGCCCATTGGAAAGAGTTCGGCCTCAAGGCCGGCGTCGGCGTCGTCGAGAGCGGCGCCATGGTGCGCTCCAGCTATCACGCCGACGAGCAGTCCGAAAAATACACCGGCAAGGAGCACCTTAACACGACCAACGCCCTGGCGGGGGCGTAAGGCAAGGCGGTCCGCGGTCCGATTACTGGCCGCAGCAGCACTTGCGGCCGGCGCGGCACCACGCGAGCAGCGCAGGCAGCGAGAAGCCCAAGGCGTTCAGCGTGCCGTGCAGCGCGCGCATCCACGGAAGATCCAGCCACGGCAGCGGCGCGATGTAGCCGCGCAGGGCATAAAGTGCGGCGAGCGTCATCCCGGCCGCCAGGCAGACGCCCGCAAAACCCCAGAGGATACGCACGGCCGCCGCCACACACTTCTCGGTCACGGCCAGGGCCACGTGTTGAAAAGCCACGCCCAATCCGCCCAGGACCAACACGCCGGTCGCCACGGTCTCCACCCCGGCGGGACCGCCTAACTGCGTCGTCGTGATCCCCACCGCCACGAGCGGCACGCCCAGCAGGACCAACCACATGGAGCCGCGGCCGATCGGGCACTCGGGCCGGCGGTTGAGGGCGAGGCCCGCCAGCACCGGCAAGATCAGGCCGGCAAAATGAAAGTGCACCGCCGTGAGCAGGACGATGTCCGGCGCAAACCCCAGCGGCTGCCAGCCCCCGCGATCCGCCAGCAACCAGCCGCCGCCGATCGAGGCGTAAACCAGACCGACGTCGCGGCAGAACACCCCGAGCGGTTTCACCCCATGACGGCGCAGACGCAGGAGGCCGTCGACCGCCATGACCGCCAGCACCAAAAACCACGGCAGCGCGCACACCAGGGCCAGCGGCCCCTCCGGCAGCAGGAACGCGGCGATCAGCAGCAGCCCGGCGGGCGTTTGGAGGTGCCAGTCGAACTTCCACAGGCGCTCGGCCCAGCCGGCGTCGTCAAAGTCTCGCGCCAGGCACCAGGTCATGGGCATCAGCACGAGCGCCGCCAGCACGATCATCGCCTCGGCCCAAGGGCCGCGGGTCAAATGGGGAACGGAATACCAAGCAAACACGCACCAGCACACGGCGCCGATGCGGACTTTCAGGGGGGTGGTCATTCTGGGGTCCGCAGAAGTTGCACCATCGCGGCCTGAGAGTCCCGCACAAATTTCCGCTGCAAAACCCGGGCCAGCGGGGCCGCCACCCGCACCGGCCAGTAGCGGGGACGCGAGAAGGCCTGCACCCGATACCAATCGGTGCCGTCCGCCCACTGCTCGACGGTGAACAACTCCTCCCCCTGCTCCACGTGAGCCTCGAGCATGCCATACGCAAAACCACGGCGGCGGACCGGTGCGCCCTCATCCACGACGTAAACCACCCGGCAAACGTTGAGCCACCAGAGGCCCAGGGTCTGGGCCTCCATCGCCACGGTCAATCCCGGCGCCACCGGCCCCCGGCGCGCCCCGCACGGCCAGCACCAGCCCGCGGCC
>JBMSWZ010000389.1:0-2372 GCA_049425105.1 Cephaloticoccus sp. | reverse complement strand
CTGACGCACAAGATCGCGGGCTACCATCAACGTGAGCTCGATCGGCACGGCGTGCTCTATTTCTCCGAGCAGGGCTACGACGACTTCTATCCCGGCAAGGGCTCCACCTACCCGGACTTGCACGGCACGGTCGGCATCCTCTTTGAGCAGGCCAGCGCCCGCGGCCATCCGCAGGAAAATCCCAACGCCCTCCGGACCTTCGCCGCGGCGATCCGCAACCAAGGCTTCACGTCGTTCAGCACGCTCGACGCGGCCGTGGGGCTGCGCGAGGAGTTGCTGGCCTTGCAGCGCGACCACGCCCGCGAGACCGCGGCGTTGGCGGCAAAGTCCAAGGTGCGCGCCTATGTGTTCGGTGACGATGCGGACCCGGCGCGGGCCCAGGCGTTTCTCGCCCTGCTGGCGCAGCACCGCATCGAGGTGCGGCCGTTGACGGGCGCGCTCGAGGCCAACGGCCAGTCCTTCCAACCCGGCGCGGCTTGGGTCGTGCCGGTGGCGCAGCCGCAGTTCCGGCTGGTGCACGAAATCTTCGTCGAGCGCACCACCTTCGAGGACAATGTTTTCTACGACGTTTCCGCCTGGACCCTGCCGCATGCGTTCAACCTGCCGTTTGCGGCGGTGGAGGCGGCGCCGCTGGCCGGTGACGCCCTCGCCGGCACCCCGGTCTTGCCCGCGGGCGAGGTGGTCGCCCCCGACGTGGACTACGCGTTTGTGTTCAATTGGAACGGCTATTACGCGCCGCGCGCGCTGCTCCGCTTGCAACAGGCGGGCGTCCTCGTGAGGGGCCTGACGGACGAGTCGGCCGACGTTCTGGTCGCCGACGGCACGCGCGTGACCTTGCACCCGGGCGCAGTGTTGATCCCGCTCGGTCCACAACCTGAGAAGACGGCGCTGATCCGCGAACTGGTCGCCACCATCGCCCGGGAAGACGCGGTCACGGTCTACGGTTGCGCCACCGGACTGACCCCGGCGGGCGTGGATTTCGGCAGCGCTTCGTTTGCAAAGCTCGATCTGCCCAAGGTCGCGCTGATCGTGGGCCAAGGCGCCGACCCGCAGGAGATCGGCGCGGCCTGGCATGTGCTCGACCAACGCCTGGGCCTGACGCCAACGCTGCTGGACACCGCGCAGCTCGGACGCGCGAATTTGTCCCGCTACAGTTTCATCATGTTGGCCGACGGTTGGTATGCCGACGTCGTGAGCGAAAAAACCGTGTCGGCGCTGAAGGAATGGGTGAAGGACGGCGGCACGCTGTTCCTTACCGGCCGCGCCGTGGAGTGGGCCGCCCGCAAGGAGCTGGCCGCGATCGAGTTTGAGGCGGAGAAGACCGACCCGAAGGCGCCGCCGCCGGCCCGCCAGCCTTACGCCAGCGGTCGCGACCGCGAGGCGCTCAACTTGGTTTCCGGGGCCGTGGTCGCGGCGGCGATCGATGTGACGCATGCGCTGGGTTACGGCTTCAACGGGGCCCGCGTCTATTTCTGCCGCGCCAACATGCTGCGGTTGAAGCCGGCGAAGTCCGCCTACGAGACGCCCTCCGTCTATGCCGCCGCACCCCTGCGCAGCGGCTACATCTCGGCTGAAAACCAGGAGCGCATTGCGAACACCGCCGCCGTGCTGGCCTTGACCAGCGGCAAGGGCGCCGTGGTGGCGCTCTGTCTCGATCTGCACCTGCGTCAGAACGGTTCTTCGCTGCAGGCCGTGCTGCGGCAGCTCTGGAGCAGCCATGGTCGCTGGACACGGGGCTACAGCAGCGACGACCTGGTGCGGGCCTTTGCCCAGCACGCGCCGGATTTGGCGCAGCTGTTACCCCGCTGGCTGGATCAACTCGACGATCCCGATCTCGATGGCTACCTATCGAGTGTGGGTTTGCAGCTGGAGCCGGAGATGGCAACAACTCCCTGGAGCGGACTGCAGCTGCGGGCCGAGGCCAGCGGTCTGCTGGCCCAGCGCGTTTGGCGATCGGGGCCTGGCGAGCAGGCGGGTGTGATGGTGGGCGATGAACTGCTGGCTCTCGATGGTGAGCGGCTGCGCCAGCCTGAACAGTTCAGCGCTGCCCTACGCAGCGGTGCTTGCCAGGAGCTGCTGATTGCAAGGCGCTCGCGCCTCCACAGCCTCAAGCTGCGCTGCGCTGAGCCATCCGTTGAGCGTTACCGGCTCCAACGCCTGCCTGAGGCCTCCGCCGATTGCCTTGAGCGTCAGCAGCAGTGGCTGCAGCTGATGGTCTGATGGTTCGCCCATTTGCCCAGCATCCATCGCAGCGCCAGAGTCGGCTGGCTGCTGTGGCTGCAGGTGCCGCGGTTCTGGTGGGGCTTGGCGCTCTCGCTCTCGGCCTGCAGCAGTGGCGCGATGGAGAGCCTGCGCTGCCGCTGGTGCCAAGC
>JBMSWZ010000388.1:0-2378 GCA_049425105.1 Cephaloticoccus sp. | reverse complement strand
GTGACGATCAGTTGTTGACCTTGATCGCACCGTAGGGGAGCGCGATGCCGGCACCGGCGCGGCGTTCCCACTGGATGTACTCCTCGCCCGTGTTGCGGGTATGGTCGGAGTTGTTGTCGCCTTCCAGCGACGTGAACTCGCGGACACCTTCGCGGTCGAGGAGGAACGTCGCCTTCTTTGGGGCGGCCTTCAGGAAGATGTAGTAGTCGTTGTCCGTGATGCGGTTGGAGCCCCACAGCGTCACGTTGCGGTTCGCGTCGAGCACCAGGTTGCTCGGCGTGGTGCCGGCGTCCGTGCCCTTCACAATGCCCTGGCGCTGCTGCATGAAGGCCTCCTCGAAAGCCTCCGTGTTCGCGGCACCGTGCACGATCACGACGCCCGCGTCGATGACCTCGTCGGAGAGCAGGGGCTGCCCCTTGCCGTCCTGGAACAGCTTGAACTGCTCGATGGCGTTGTAGTAGTCGGTGCGGATGGCCGACACCGTGGCGACGCCGCCACCGGTGAGCAGGTTGCCGCTCGATACGCCGAAACGGTTCGAGCCGCCGGCCGTCGTGGCGAACATCGCCGCGCCGTCCGGAGCCGTCGGCACCGCGGGCAGGGTCGCGGTGGCGCCCTGGATCAGATCGAAGAAGAAGCGCTCGGGCAGCAGGGCAGCCGACTGGCCTGCCATGCGCGCCACGTCGAACAGCGACTGGGTCTGGTCATCCTTGCGGTCCTCCTTGTGCCAGGCAACTCGCCGGCCCCAGGTGTAGACCGGGACGGTGAACTGCACCGACTTCATGGCGTCCTGGGGGATCGCGTCGCCGCGGCGCCAGTAGTCCATGTGCGGGGCGGCCTCGAAGTAGCCGAACTCGTGCTGGCGGTTGGTCGCGCCGATGGAGAGATCCATGACCATCGCAAGGCGGGAGTCCGCCTGGCGGTTCTGGATCGCGGAGTAAGTGTCCGCGAACTCGGTCCGAAGACCGTTCGCGAGGACCTGGCTGGCAATGACGGTAGACATGTGTGGTGTTTCCTTTCAGGCGCTCAGTTGAGGCCCCAGTGTTCCTCAGGGGTGAAGAGCGTCACGTCTCCGACGCCCGAAGAGATGTAGCGGGACACCCAGCCGACGGCCTTCGTGTTCGAGCCTGCGCTCAGGGAGAAGTCCGCGGGGTTGTCGGTCGTGCAGTAGACGAGCCCGTTGACGTCGGTCACCGCGAGCGAAGCCACGAGGGCGCCCTTGATGGTGCGGCCCGAGGTGTCGACGCGCGCCTCGGTGGGAGGCGTGGCGCTGGTGTTGCCCACTGCGCCCGCGAGCGTGATGCCCACGAACTTGTGGCCGGCGGTGTCCGCCCACTTGGTCAGGTAGCCGCCGGCGTTGATGCCGACGAGCGCGCCGGCGTACAAGGTGACGCCGTTCGCGACGGTGAAGGAGACCCGGCCCGCGCGCGGGTAGGTCTTGTGTACGGTGTCTGCAGTCAAGTCGGCCATGGTTGGTCCTCGGTCGTTGGTCTAGGTGGTCAGATGCGCTTCGCCAGCTTCACGCCGGCGCGCTCCATGTTGAGCTCGACGTAGCGGGCCTCGCTCATGCGGATCGCACCGCGCGAGCTCAGGTCCTGCCACTCCCGCGCAAAGCGCGCGGCCTTCTCGACGGCGTCGGTGCCGGCGGTCTGGTACGACATGGCGACCTCGGGTGCCTTGCTGGCGTGGCCGGCGAAGGCGGCGAGGGTCTCCTCGTCGGCACCGGCGAGCGCGCCGAAGGTCGAGGCCATCGAGTCGACGTAGGCCTTGAAGGCGGCCGCGCCGTGGTCCTTGTGGAACGCCACGAGGCGCTGCTCGAGGTCGCTGCCGAGCGGGCGGCCGGCCAGGCGCTGGAGCGCCACCGACACGTCCTCGCGGCGACGGTCGAGCGCATCGCGCTCGTTGAGCCGTGCCTTCTGGGCGTCGAGCTCACCGCGCAGGCGAGCCATCGCCTCGTCCATCGCGCCCTTCGCCATCGCCTCCTGCGGCGCGGCTGCGGGAGCGGCCATGGTCGGCGCCTCCTCGACCTCGACCTCGGGCATCGCGGCGGAGCGCTGCTTCTGGATCGCGGCCAGAATGGCGTCCATGTCGGCGACCGAGATGGACCCGTCCTCGATTGCCTTCACGAGAGCGGCGACGTCGAGCATCGCGCCCTCCTGCATCTTCTCGTCCTTGGTTTCGGTGGCGGCCATCTTCTTCTCGTCGTCCTTGGTAGGGTTGGGCATGGAGTCCTCGTAGAACAGGTGGGCGCTTGCGCCCCTACGGAAGCACGCTACCACGGGTTCGTCCGTTTGCGAGCCCCTCGAGCGCCAGGGATTGCCGAAAGTCGCACTTGCGAAACTCAGTTGGTCGGCCCGGCTGGGCAGCTGCTGCTGGCCTTC
>JBMSWZ010000387.1:0-2385 GCA_049425105.1 Cephaloticoccus sp. | reverse complement strand
GTCGCCAAGTACAACCAGCTCCTCCGCATCGAGGAGGAGCTCGGCTCCACCGCGATCTACGCCGGCCGCCTGTAAGTCCGCCGGCACGTTTTCAGCCGGGTCCGTGCGCGGACCTGGCTTTTTTTGTGGCACCTCGGCCTCGACGGCCGGTCGTTTCCCGCTAGTCTGCCCCATCATGCGTTTCACCGCCCTTACCCTTGCCGCCCTCAGCCTGGCTTGCAGCGCTTTCGCCACCGAGGCCGACGAGTCGACCGAAACCCAGGCCGAGCGCGATGCGCGCGTGAAGGCCAACCTTGCCGAGCACGCCGAGCGCCGCGCCAACAAGGACGCTGCCCCCGCCGAAGCGACCCCGGACGATGAGGCCCCGGCCGACACCACCGCGGCCGATGCGCCCGCCATGCGGCTGCCGGAAATCACGGTCAGCAGCAGCCGCATTACCGAACTCGATATCGAGATCAAAAAGCGCAACAAGGACATCGACCGCGCGAAAAAGAAGCTCAAGCCCTCCGAGCTCGACGAGACGCTCAACAGCGACAACGCCCCCAAAGCTCTCGCCATTTTCGGCGGCAAGACCGCCGCCCAGCGCAAGAGCGTCGCCGCCGAACGCGTGAATCTCATGGAAGCCGAGCGCGACATTCTCGAGGCCCTGAAGCACGTCCGCACCCGCAAGGAGGAGGCGCAGCTCAAGGAGCACCTCAACGCCTTCAAGACCATGCGCACGCAGCTGGACGAAGTCCTCCGCTGACCGGGAAATCCAGAAGCGAGCGCTTCAGATGGCAGGGCGGGGCTTCCATTCCCCGCCTTTTCCTTTTCCAAGCCGCCTACTCCACCCGCAGCACATAGCCCCGCAGGTATTCACTCTCCGGCATCGTCACGAGCACGGGATGGTCGGCCGGTTGGTGGCAGAACTCCAGCACCTGCACGCGCCGCTTGGCATCAGCCGCCGCCGCGGCAATCACGCCGCGCAGTTCCGCGTCCTGCATGTGGTGGGAACAGGTGTAGGTCGCGAGCACCCCGCCCGGGGCCAGTCGCTGCATCGCGCGCAAATTGATCTCCTTGTAACCGCGCAAAGCCCCGGCCAGGGCGCTCTTCGACTTCGCGAACGGCGGCGGATCGAGGACGATCACATCCCACGGCGCTTCGCCCGAGCGCGCCGGGGCGTTGAACCAGTCGAAGACATTCGCGACCTCAAACTTCGCTGCGACGCCGTTGCGCTCGGCATTCCGCTGCGCCTGGCCCACGGCGTCGGCCGCGCTGTCCAGTCCCAACACCTCGGTCGCACCCGCCCGCGCCGCGTGGAGCCCGAAGGATCCCTGGTTGCAAAACGCATCCAGCACGCACTTGCCGGCGCAATGCTTCGCCACGACGGCATGCTGCTCGCGCTGATCGAGGTAGAATCCGGTTTTCTGCCCGTGCTGCAGGTCGAGCCAGTAGTCAAAGCCATCGATGGTCGCCCAACGCGGTTCCCAGTCCTGGCCCGACCGCGTGCGCACCTCCAGGGGCAACCCCTCCAGGCGGCGCAGGTTCGAGTCATTGCGAAAAATCACCTCGGTCACGCCTGCGATCTCGGCCACGAGATTTCCAATCAGGTCGGCCACACCATCCATCGCCAGCGTTTGCACTTGGACCACGGCCGTGTCGCCAAATCGATCGACCACCACGCCCGGGAGTTCGTCCGACTCCGACCAGACGATCCGGCAGAATTCGCCCGATCGCCGGGCCGCTGCCCGCGTCAGCGCGCCGCGCAGATACGTCTCGTCCAGGGCCACGCGCTCGCGACTCAACCGCCGCCACACGATCTGGGACTGCGAATTGTATATGCCCGTGCCGAGCAACCGACCCGCCCGATCGCGGCACTCCACGACGGTGCCGTCGAGGTCCGGCGGCAGCAACGCCTCGACCTCGTTCGCAAACACCCAAGGGTGGCCCGTCAGGACACGCCCCTTGGCGTTGGGCTTGAGTTTCAGGCTCGGTTGCGGTGAAGACATGACGCCATCATTGCCCGGCCCCGCCCCAAGGAAAGGGGAAAACCGGACAACCCATGCACAAGGACACACTGCTACCCCTGCTCACCTCCGGGCGCCTCGACGCCGTCGCCCGCCGCTGCGGCGGCACCGGCCAGGACCTCGAATTCATCCGAGCCATGGAGAACTTCGTGTATGCGTTCAATCGCGGCGGCTCCGCCCTGATCCTCCGGTTGACCCACAGCACCCACCGCTCCCGGGACGAGGTGGTCGCGGAATTGGAGTTCGTGGACTACCTCGCCCGCCACGGCGTCGACGTGGCCCATCCCGTGCCGTCCGCAAACGGCGAGCTGATCGAAACCTTCGCCGTGCCGGGTTCCTAGTTTCATGCTGCGGTTTTTCGCCGCGCCCCCGGCCAACT
>JBMSWZ010000386.1:0-2385 GCA_049425105.1 Cephaloticoccus sp. | reverse complement strand
CTTCGTAAACACCAACGCAAGGATCTCACCCGCGAATTGCAGAAGCTCGTGCAAAGCGGCCGGGTGCAACGCTCGCGTGACGGCCTTTATCGCGCCCCCGCCAAGGCTGCCCGCGGCGCCGAGGTCACCGGCCGCGTGCGATTCCGCAGTGGCGGCTCGGCCTTCGTCATTCTCGACGACGAGCACGTCAATGACCAAAACGTCACCGAAATTCAGATCGCCCCGCCCGCCACGGGCGTCGCCCTGCATGGCGATCATGTCGCCGTCCGCATTCTGCCCAAGGGCCGCACCCGCTACGCCGGCGAGAAGGCCGGCGAGATCGTCCGCGTCTTGGAGCGCGCCCGGGACAGCCTCGTCGGCAATCTCCGCAAATCCGGCCGGCACTGGATCGTGACGCCCGATGACCCGCGTTACAGCCAGGACGTCCTCGTCAAGGAGCCGGCGCAGGCGAAGATGCGGCCCGCGCCGAGCGGCGGCGACAAGGTGGTCGTGCGGCTCGACGAGTGGCGGCGGCGCAACGATCCCCTCACCGGCACCATTACCGCCCGGCTGGGCCGCACGCATGAGCCTCAAGCCGAGATGCTCGGCATCTTTGAAAAATACGGTCTCGCCCCCCACTTTCCGCCCGATGTGGAAATGGAAGTCGCCGGCCTGCCGGACAAAGTGCACGCCAAGGACCTCGCCAACCGGCTTGATTACCGCGAGGTGCCGACTTTCACCATCGACCCGGACGACGCCAAGGACTTCGACGACGCCCTGTCGATTGAGGACCTCGGCAAGGGCGAGTTGCGGGTCGGCATCCACATCGCGGATGTCTCGGCGTATGTGAAGCCCGGCACCGCACTGGACCGGGAGGCGCGACGCCGCGGCAATTCAACCTACCTCGTCGGGACCGTGATTCCGATGCTGCCCGAAAAGCTTTCCAACGGACTTTGCTCCCTTGTTGAAGGCGAGAACCGCCTGACCAAGGCCGTGTTCCTGACCTTCGGCAAGAACGGTCGGATCCGGGAAAAGACCTACGCCAACACCGTCATCCGCAGCCGCAAGCGCCTGACCTACAAGCAGGCCTATGCCCTGCTGTTCACCGACGACCTTGACCGCGTGCGGGCGCTGCCCCTTCCTCCCAAGCATCAGACGGGTTCCACCGGGCGCGCGCTTTCAAGTCTCACCCATCGCGAGTTGAGCGATCTCCAGGGCTGGGTGCGCCAGCTCTGGGACCTCGCGTCGGGCCTCCGCCGCGATCGCATGGCCCATGGTTCCCTCGATCTCGACATGCCGGAGACCAAGATTTCCGTCGATGAAAAGGGATACGCCGACCGCCTAGAGCGCATCGAAAACGACGAGAGTCACCAACTCATCGAGGAGTTCATGCTCGCCGCCAACGAGGCGGTTGCCCACCTCACCCGGGTCCATCGCCTTCCCTCCCTCTACCGCGTGCACGATGACCCGGACGAAGAGCGGCTGGAAGAGCTGCGCGGCGAACTGGCCACCCACGGCATCAAGGTCGGCAATCTCGCCGTCCGGGCCGAAGTCGTGAAGTTCCTCGCCGCCCTGCACGACCACCCACAGGGCTACCTGCTGCGCACGCAATTGCTGCGCAGCCTGCGCAAGGCCTGCTACCGGGCCTCGCCGGACGGGCACTACGGCCTGCACAAGCGCGACTACACGCACTTCACCTCGCCCATCCGCCGCTACGCGGATCTCGTCGTGCACCGGGTCTTCGCCACTTATCTGGTGCGGCACGCGGGTTACCCGGCCAAAGGCGGTAAGGATCAGGGCTACAACGCCGCCGGCGTCGAAAGTCTCGGCGAACACCTGTCGCTCACCGAGACCAACAGCCAGGACGCCGAGCGCGACTCCGTGAAGGTGAAGCTGCTCGAGTTTTTTGAGCGCGAGGTCGACAAGAAGCCGCGCACGCGTTTCGCCGCCATCATCACCGACGTGCGGCCCAACGGCTTCTTTGTCGAGCTCACCGAATCCATGACCTTTGGTTTCGTCGCCGCCGCCCGCCTACGTGGCGACCACTACTATCAATCGCAAGACGGCTCGGAGCTGGTCGGTCGCAAGACCAAGCGGCGCTTTGCCCTCGGCAGCCGGCTCGATGTTGAGGTCGAACAGGTGGACCGCTTCAAGCGGCAGATCGACTTCCGCCCGGCGGATTGAATCTCGTCTCGCGCTTTGCGTTTCCCCCGGGATTGACCATCGGTGTCGGCATGAGCCACTACGCCTTTACCACCGAGTTCCGCCGCCTCTACGACCAAGCCGTCGCCCTCTACGCCCGGGGTCAGCGCGGTGGCGGCAGCTTCTTTGCCCCGGAGGAAGCCGCCTTCCTCGCGGCCAACGGCATCACCGCCCAACACCTTTACGACTACGCCGAGGACCAGA
>JBMSWZ010000385.1:0-2386 GCA_049425105.1 Cephaloticoccus sp. | reverse complement strand
CGCTGACAAAGGGGCTGAGGGGCGTTTCGTGAATCGCGTTTTCATCCTCCTCCAATTCGGAGCGCCAGTAGAGCGTGAGGCCGCGCCCGGCTGCGGGGTCGAATGCGAGCGTGCATTGCGTGAGGGGTGCGGGTTGGTCGTTCCAACTGAGGAGGCGGTCGCCGCGGGTGAGGAGGAAGCCGATGCCCTCGACGCGGGGGGCGCCCGGCGCATCGACGGTGCGGATCACGAACGCCTCGGCCGGGGTGCGGCCGCCGGTCGGGAGCGCGGCGCGGCGCAGCATGGCGTCGAGGTGATGCGTGACGGCGTTGACGTGCTGCTCGAACAAACGCTTCTCGCCGCTGCCGCCCCAGATCTCGGAAAACGACAGCACGAAGGTCAGCAGGGCCGTGAGCAGCAGCGCCATCAGCGCGATGGCGGCGAGGAGTTCGATCAAGGTGAAGGCGGCGCGGCGTTTCATCGGGCGCGTTCCGCCTCCCAACGGTTGCGGCTCTCGGTGCGCAGGCGGTCGCGCTCGGTGGGGTCGCTCCAGTTCGGTCGATAGGTCATGACCCGCGACTGGTGCGTCCATTCATCCGGCGGCGGCGCCTCGGCGCTGAGTTCGATGGCGAAGAGGTCCGCGAGTTCGGTCGACGTGATCGTGGCGCGCCAATTCATGCGTTGCCCGCCGGGCAGTTCGACGGTGCCGCCGCGCTCCAACGCATCGCGATCGGTTTCGCTCAGGGCGGCGATACGCACGAGCGCCCAGGCGTCGTCGCGGGCGCGTTCGCGGTCCCGGTTGCGGTAGCCCTCCAGCACGTTGAGGTAGGCGGCCGACAGCGCGACGGCGGCGAGCGCGAAAATGGCGAGGCTTACGATCACCTCGACAAGCGTGAAGGCGCGACGGGGCAAAGCGGGCCGAGGGACCGGCGCGTCCACCTTCGGAAGCGGTGTCAGGCGGGTGGGCGGGCCGGTCCCTCGGCCCGCTTGGTCATGGCGGCCGAACGTCATGGCGAGGCGGCGCGCAGGATCGGCGCGCAGGTCCAAGGGTCGATTTGCAGGATTCGCGCGGCTTGACCGGCGACCGTGAGCTCGATGCGGAAGGGATCGCAGGTGCCGTCGGGATAGACGCGCACGCGGGCGAGGGCGTCGCCCTCGAAGCGCACGCCGCCGATCAACCGCGCGGAGGCGCGCTCCATTGGCAGAAACCGCAGCGCGGCGCCGGGCAGGTCGACGCCGTCGAGTTGGTTGCCGTCCGTCCAAAACAAGCGTTCGCTTTCGCGATCGAAACGCAGGGTCACCGGCCGGTCGGTCTCGAGCGCGAGTTCGCGGGCGTGGTTGATGGCGTTCCAGAACGCCTCCTCCGAGCGGTCGGAGCGATCGCGAAATAACCCGGCCGTGGCGGTGAGGAGCACCGTCGACACGAGGATGAGCAGCGCGAGGGCCAGCAGGACCTCGACCAGCGTGAACGCGGCGGCGCGGGCGCGCGGACCGTTACCAGTTGCCGATGTCGTCCTCGGTGCCCGCGGCCTTGTCCGGGCCTTTGGAGAACAGGTCATAGCCGCCCTTGTTGCGCGTGCCGGGGTAAATGTATTGGTAGGGTTCGGCCCACGGGTCGAGCGGGAGCTTGCCGCCGGACACGTCGACGTAGGGGCCGTGCCAGCGCTCCGCGCCATTGGCGGGCGCCGTGACCAAGGCTTGCAGGCCCTCGGCGGTCGAGGGGTAGTCGCCGAGGTCGAGCTTGTAGCGCACGAGCGAGGTCTTGAGCGAGTCGCGCACGAAGACGCGGGCGACGATGTCCTGGCTCTGGCCGAAAATCTTGTCGGTGTTGGTGATCAGGAGCCCGGCGAGCAGGCCGATGATCGCGACCACCACGAGGATCTCGATCAGGGTGAACGCGGCCAGGCGCGGGGAGGGGCGGCGGGTGGTTTTCATGGGGATTTCTTTTGCAGCGCCTGCTGCCGCAGTTCGCGGCGCCGGCGGATTTCCTCGGCGATCTTGCTCATGCGCTCCGCGTCAGTGGGCGCGGCGGAAGCCTGCGCCGGCGCAGGGTCGGGTTGATTGGCGACTGCCGCCGGGCGCGGCTTGGTGGCGGCGATCGCCGCGCGTTTGGCCGAGATCAAGGTGAGCGTGAGGGTCTTGCCGGCGTGTTCGACGGTGAGCTGCTGGGCCTCCGGATCGTAGGCCTTGACCGTCAGGTTTTCGCCGTAGGTCTCGTCCAGCCCCAGCCACTCCGAGCGGGAGGAGTCGGTGAGGTAAATGTTGAAGAAGTATTCGCCGCCCTCGGCGAACACGCCGCGAAATTCCAGGGGCTTGGCCGTCGCGGCCGTAGTCGTCGTCCCGGCGCTGCCAAACGGTGAGTTCTTGAGCAGGCTGTCGAGATCCGCTGCCGCCAAAGCCGCGGGCG
>JBMSWZ010000384.1:0-2393 GCA_049425105.1 Cephaloticoccus sp. | reverse complement strand
TCGACGACACCGACAAGGCCCGCGAGATCATGGTGAACAACGATTTCCCCTACGTGGAGTGTGAGATCCTCGTGGTTGAAGTGCCGGACGAAGCCCACCTCAAGGGCGTCCTCGCCGCGCTGCTCGAGGCCGAGATCAACCTCCATTACATTTACACCTTCCTGAAGCGCCCCGGGAGCAAGCTCGCCCTCGCCATCAACGTCGAGGAACCCGAGACCGCCGCCCAGGCCCTCAACGGCCGCGGCTTCAAGGTTCTCACGCACCGCGACATTGCGCGGTGAGGGTCGCTCCGCTGCTGCCCTCCGTAATCTTTCTCGTTCTCTCGCCGACGCCCTAAGGGAGAAAGAGAAAGATTAAGAGAACGAGAACGATTAGGACCCAAAACCCGTCCGCTCACACCCGGTAGAACGTCTCCGCGTTGCGCACGTAGACTTTGTGCAGCTCGTCGGGCGAGCAGCCCTTGAGCGCGGCGTCCAGCGTGTTCACCCAGCGCGGGTAGTCGGTCGCCTGCGAGGCCACGGGCCAGTCGCCGCCGAAGATGATCCGGTCGAAACCAAAGCACTCGACCACGTGGTCGATGTAGGGCCGCAGGTCGGCCGGCGTCCATTTTTCGAAATCCGCCTCGGTCACGAGACCGGACATCTTGCACCAGACATTAGGCAGCGCCGCGAATTCGCGCAGGTGCTGCCGCCACGGGTCGAGCACGTGGTTCTTGATGTCGGGCTTGGCAATGTGATCAATGATGAACGCGGTCTCCGGACATTGCCGCACCAGTTTCAGCGTGTTCGCCATCTGGGTATGGTTGATGCAGATGTCGAAACTCAGCCCGTGGCGCGGGAGCAGCTGCACGCCGCGCACGAAATCCGGCTGCAGGCAGAACTCCGGGTCGGCCTCGAATTGAATGATGCGCCGGATGCCCTTGATCAGCGGATTCGACGCGAGCTTGGCCAGGGCGGCGTCGGCGCCGTCACCCTTTTCCAGCGGCGCCCATGGCACAATGCCGCGGATGCACGGATCAATCGCCGCCACCTCGGTCACCCAATCGGCCTCCTCCTGAAACTGCGCGAAGTCGCACTCGCACTGGAGAAACACCATTTTCGCCACCTGCACCGGACCGCAGACCTGGCGGTATTCCTCGATCAGGTGATCGCGGTTGAGCATCGGCACATTGGCGAGCCAGGGATAACGCAGGCGCTTGAGGTCCCAGATGTGCAGGTGGGTGTCGACGATGGGGAAGTTGGGCATGGGGATGGGGATCAGGGGTTAACCACGAATGGATGCGAATTCACACGAATGAATTTACGGATTTGGGGAACGCTAATGAACGCTGATTGGCGCTAATTCAAACTTGGTCATATCAGCGAAGATCAGTGTTTATCAGCGTTCAAAAAACTCCGATCATTCGTGTGAATTTGTGCCCATTCGTGTTTCAAAAATTCACTTGTTCACCTGGTTCTTCAGCGGCTCGCCTTTGAGGCCGCGGGCGGTTTCCTCGGCGGCGAGGCGCTGCAGGCGCGGGATGCTGCTTTCGCTATACCAGGCCACGTGCGAGGTCAGCAGCGCGCGCGGCGCGGCGCGGAGCGGATGATCGGCGGGCAAGGGTTCGGCCTCGAATACATCCAGCCCGGCGCCGGCGATCTGGTCGGACTGCAGGGCTGCGGCCAGCGCAGCGGTGTCGATGAGCGGTCCGCGCGCCGTGTTCACGATGATCGCGGTCGGCTTCATCTCGGCGAGGCGTTCCGCGTTCACGAAGTGCCTGGTCTCGGCGGTAAGGGGCAGGTGCAGTGAAACAATGTCGGCGCGCGTGAAGAGATCGCCGATCTCCACTTTCTCGACGCCTTCCATCGCCATGACATCCGCCGGGACGAACGGGTCGTAGGCGATGCGTTTGCCGCCAAACCCGCGGATCATGTGGTGGGCGGAGCGGGCGATGCGGCCGAAGCCGGCGGTGGCAAAGGTCATCTCGCGTAGCGAGGGCATGGGGCGGTCCGGGGTGATCTTCCACGTGCCCGCGCGGAGCCGGGCGTCGAGCGCCGGCAGGTGTCGCGCCAGCGCCACGGCCATGGAGACGGCATGCTCGGCCACCTCGTGCACGCCATAATCGGGCACGTTGCACACGGGAATGCCGCGGGCCTTGGCCGCGGCGATGTCGACGTTATCGTAGCCGATGCCGTAGCGGACGATGACCTTGCAGCGCGTCAGCGCCGCGATCACGGCGGCATTCACCGGCGCCCACTGCACGAGCAGCGCGTCGGCGTCCTTCGCCGCGGCCAACACCTCGTCCGGCGTCTTGCATTGCGCAACGACGAGCTCACCACCGGCGGCGGTGATAAAGTCCTCCTCGTGGCGGAGATTGGGGAAACCGTGATCGGTGATGACTACGCGGAATTGAC
>JBMSWZ010000383.1:0-2395 GCA_049425105.1 Cephaloticoccus sp. | reverse complement strand
GGGTGCCCGCGGCGCGAACCCGCCCGCGGGCGCCGCGTTGGGGGGGTGGGGCGCCTCCAGGCTCACCACCGCAAACCACGGGCCGGGCTGGCCGTGCAGGTAATCCGCGGCGCGCCGCGTCACCACGTCGCTCTGGTAGCCGGCAAACTTCACCGGCTCCGGCAACCGCGTGCCATGCAGCCAGGGATCGTTGAGCAAAAAGCCGCCCTCAAAGCCTTCCCAAAACTGGAACCCGCCGCGCCGCGCCAGCGGCACCACCGTGCGCGCATGCGCCTCGCCCCCCAAGGGCACGTCGCGGGCGCGCGGCGCCAGGTGCCACTTGCCGAAATACGCCGTGTGATACCCGCGCTCATTCAGGTCGTGCGCCAGGGTGCGCGCCGCCGCCGGCAACGGGTCAAAATAGTCCCGCACGCCGTTCGCCGGCGACGCCACGCCAGTCAACAGCGCCGCGCGGGCGAAGGGTCCGAACGGATGCGGCGTGACCGCCTGGGCATAATCCACGGCCGTCGCCGCGAGCGCATCGAGGGCCGGCGTGGACGCGTTGGGATCGCCGGCAGCTCCCCGTGCCCCCGCCCGCCACTGGGTGGTCACGATCCATAAGAGATTGGGCGGGGCCGCGGGCACGCCTTCACCCTCGGCGGCGCACCCGCGGTTGACAATGTCTGACTGCCGGCTCGTGCACGCTTGCCCGAAACCACGCGATCCGCCTTCATCCCCCACCAGCATGCCTGCTCGCGCCGACTTCGTGCGGCCCCCCGCCGTTTTATCCGCCATACCCCTGAACGTGACTTCGTCGGCCCTGGCATGATTCGCCGCCGCGACGGCACCCATCCGGCCGTGGTGATTTCCGCCCTTGTTGCCAGCAGCCTGACGCTGGGGCTGGTCGATCTGCTGCACTCGCGAAACGGGCGCAAATTGAGCCGGGTGCTCGCCGACGCCGCTTTGCTAACGCCGTGGCCACTCTGGTTGCTCGTCGCGTTGTGCTAAGCGCTACTCACTCCAGCCGCAACGGCAGCGCCTTGTAGCGCGCCGCCAGCTGGTCCAGCAACGCCCCCGTCTCCTGCGCCTTGATGTCGTCACCCGCGCGGATGGTCTTCGCCACGAGGAAATTGTTCACCAGCGCGCAGTAGTCGTTGTTCACCATGATGCCGAGCAACTCGCCGGTCTTGCTGAACACCAAGTCGCCGCGGGAGGGCGAGAAGTCACCGAACAGGCGTTTCACGAGCCGGTTGTCGACCCGCACGTAACCTGGGTGCGTGGCGTCGAGCTTGAAGGCCACCTCGCCGTAGCCCGTGCCGCCGCCGTCGATCAGCACGGCCTCGGGAAATTTGAAGGGCTCGAGCGCGGTCTGGTATACCTTCACGCCCAGCGCCGCGGCTTGCGCGGGATCCACCGGCAGCGCGATCACGCGCGGATCCAGCGAAAGAAAATCCATCTGCGGCACCGCGCTGCGGTAGGTGTCGCCCTTGGCGAACGTGATCGAGAGCTGCTCCCAGTCGGCGCCGGCCTCGCGCAACGAAAACGGCGTGTCATTGATGTGCAGCAGCGCGTAAACCTTGTCGCCATCGGTCACGAAAATCGTGCGGGTGCTGGCCTCGCGGTTGATCGGGCCGAGGAAGCTCTGGCGAAACGCCGCGAAGGTGGTCGTCACGCGGTTCGTCATGAACTCGTTGAACAGCACGTTGGCGTTGATCGGACGGTTGTCGCGGATCTCCTGGGTGAGTTCGCCGGATTTTTCCGCCAGCTGGCCCACGCCCTGGGCGAGCTGCACGGTCGTCTCCTGCACCTTCGCCCGCTCCTCGCGCTCGGCCACCGCTTGCTGGCGGAAGGTCTCGGCGGTGTCCTTCAGCAACTGCTTCTCCTGCTCGGCCACCTGCACGGCCACGGTCAGGCCCTGAATCTTTTCCACTGCCTGCTCCTTCTGCTGCTCCAGTTTCGCGATGGCCGCCGCCTGCTGGTCGGCCTCGGCCTGCTTGGCGGCGAGCTCCTGCCGGAGCTTGTCCATCTGCGCCTGCGACAACGACGCGTCGCGCTGCGCCTGCGCCAGCTGCCGCTGGATTTGCTCGGCCAGCATCGCCGCCGTCTCCTTCGTCTGCGCGAGCGCGGCATCGAGCTGCGTCTTTTCCCGGCTGAGCTGGTTCAAATCGGACTCGCGGGCGGCCAGCGTCTCGGCCGTGCCCGCCAGCTCCGCCGCCAGCGCGGCGCGCCGGTTGCTCTCCTCCGCGAGCGCCAGTTTCATCGCCGCCAGCAGGTCATGGTTCTCCGGCGCCGGGCCCTCGCCGGGATCAGCCGCCACCTCGGGTCCCACCGGCGCGGGCGGACGCGACACCTCGATCTTCTCCCACTGCGTCAGCGCAATGAGATTCAGAAAGAGGAAATCGATGATGATCAGCAG
>JBMSWZ010000382.1:0-2404 GCA_049425105.1 Cephaloticoccus sp. | reverse complement strand
GGTAAACGCCTCGAACATCTGGGCCACTGTTTCCGGCCGGAAGGCGTTTCGTTTCTCGGGACGGTTGATGGTGATTTTCGCGATCCCCTCGGTCTTCTGATAGAGGATGTCGGAGTAGGTTTTGACGGTTTTCCACTCGGTCGGCATGCCGGCAACGGAGCGCGAAACCGCCGCCGCCGCAACTCTTTATCGCATTCCCGCCGCCCGGATGAAATCGGATTGGACCTGCGCCGCCGGGCCGTAAAGATGACGGCGATGGATTCTCACAACCACAACGCCGGCAAAGCCGCCGGGGTCGGTCTGGCCTTGGGCGCCTTGGGCGTCGTCTTCGGTGACATCGGCACCAGCCCGCTTTACGCGCTGCGCGAATCAATCGCCTTTCTGCCGGTCGAGGACCGCACCACGGGCGTTCTGGGGATTCTCTCCCTGATCTTTTGGTCGCTGCTGGTCGTGGTGAGCTGGAAATACCTCACTTTCGTGACGCGGGCCGACAACCGGGGCGAAGGCGGCATCTTCGCCCTTTTCGCCAAGTCCCGCCTCGAGGGCTCGGGGGCGAGGCAGAAGGGCATCGGCATTGGCACCATCTTGATTCTCTTTGGCGCCTGCATGCTCTGCGGCGAGGGCGTGATCACCCCGGCCATCTCGGTGCTATCCGCCGCGGAAGGTCTGACCGAAATCGCCCCGGGGCTGGAGCACTGGGTTATCCCCTTTGCCTGCCTCGTGCTGGCCGGAATCTTCTGGTTTCAAAGCAAGGGCAGCCAGGTGATCGGCCAGATCTACGGTCCGATCATGTTGGTCTGGTTCGGCTCGCTGGGCGCCCTCGGGCTGTGGCAGGTCATCCAAACCCCCGTGGTGCTGCAGGCGCTCAATCCGTGGCACGGTTGGGTGCTCCTGCGGGACCACCCGCTGCAAATCACCGCCCTGCTTGGCGCCATCGTGCTCGCAATCACCGGCGTGGAGGCGATCTACGCCGACATGGGCCACTTCGGCCGCAAGGCCATCATGCAAGCCTGGTATGGCGTCGCCCTGCCCGGACTCGCCCTCAATTATTTTGGCCAGGGCGGCTACGTGCTCGCCCACGGCGGCCTGGTGGAGAACCCGTTCCTCGCCATCGCCCCCGCCGGCGCCATCCGTCTTGGCCTCATGGTGCTGTCGGTCCTCGCCGCCATCATTGCCAGCCAGGCCCTGATTTCTGGGACGTTCTCCCTGATCCGCTCGTCCATTCAACTCGGCTTCTTCCCCCGCCTGAAAATCCTCCACACCAATGCCGAGCAGCAGGGCCAGATCTATATCCCGCTGGTGAACACCGTGCTGGCGATCGGCTCGATCACCATCGTGTTGATGTTCAAGACCAGCTCGAGCCTCGCTGCCGCCTACGGCATCGCGGTGACGAGCGCGATGACAGTGACCACGTTCGCGTTTTACCTGGTGGCGCGCCGCGCCTGGAAATGGCCCGTGTGGAAGGCCCTCACCTTGTGTTCGCTCTTTGCGTTCGTCGACCTCGGCTACCTTTACGGCAATCTCCATAAATTCCTTGATGGCGGCTGGCTGCCACTGGCGATCGGCGCGGGCTTGCTCGCGATCATGCACACGTGGAAATCCGGCACGAACGAGATTTTCCGTCGCGTCTATGCCAACGGCATCACCGAGAACGAACTCTGCGACATCGCCTCAAGCAGCTACGTCGGCCGCGTCCGCGGCACCGCCGTGTTCATGGCCGGCAACCCGCAGGGCACGCCCCTTGTGCTGCTGCACCACGTCAAGGCCAACAAGGTCCTGCACGAGACCGTGGTGCTCCTCAGCGTGGTCACCGCCGAGTTGCCCTACGTCACGGCGGACGAGCGCCTCGAGGTGCGCGAAATCGGCAACGGCATCTGGCGTGCCATCGCGCACTACGGCTACATGGAGTCCCCGGATGTAACCACCCTGATCGAGCAGATCCGCGAGGCCGGCGCCCCGATCAAGCCTTCGGAAGCCACCTACTATTTCAACCGCGAGATGATCATCACCGGCGGCGAAGCCCGCATGTGGGATTGGCAGAAGCACTTCTACGCGCTGCTCAGCCGCAACGCCCGCCAGGCCCGCGACTACTACCAGCTGCCCCCGATGCAAATCATCGAGGTCGGCCTGCCGATCCAGCTATAGCGCCGCCGCCGCGGTCGCAAACAGCCGTTTGCGGAAAGCCGCGTCGCGCTTCCGATCCGTCCGCACTTCCAAGACGCGGACCCCCGGCACCGGCCGGCCGGCCAGCGCACGACGGAGTGCGGCGAGCGTTTTCACCACGCGATGCCCCACGCCATGGGCCGTGCACAGCGCGCCGATATCAACCGTCTGCGGCGTGGCAAAGAATTCCTCGAAGGGCGGATTGATCTGCGCCACCGGCAGATGCTCGAAAATGCCGCTG
>JBMSWZ010000381.1:0-2408 GCA_049425105.1 Cephaloticoccus sp. | reverse complement strand
GCGGAGCCGGCGGGGAAACTCCTGCATGGCTGCCTCCGGACCGCAGTGGGTGAGGCAGAGCCAGGCGAGCCGCAGGTGTTCGCGGTGATGAAAGTCGCGCGGCGACAGCGCGCCGGACTCAAAGGCGGTCAGAAACCGCTGGTCCTCGGCGTCGGGGCGGTCGCAAGCCGGATTCATTCGAGAAACTCGGTCAGCAGCCTTGCCACGATCTTTTCCGGATCCTTGGGTATGATGCCGGTCTGGCGATAGGTGGCGTAGGCAATGGGCTTGTTGCTGTGCGCGGTGCGGGCGTTGAGCTGCAGCTCGATCAGGTAGGAGCGAAAATCCCAGGTCCAGCGCGCGTCGTAGGTGATGATGACCTCGGTCTCGCGCGGCATCATGGTGAGGTGGCCGAAGCCGGCCTCGAAGCCGCGGCGGCGGAGCTCGGCCGCGATGATCTCGTCGGTCGCGTGGTTGTCGTTGAGCCGCTTCTCGACGTAGACCCGCTGGAACTGGCCGAGCTTTATCTCGGGATTCAGACGCGTGGTCTTGGCGGCACAGCCGGCGAGGCAGACCAAGGCGAGGAGGGAAAGGAAAAGGCGCATGACGAAAAGACGCGGACGCCGTCACTTGGTCACAAAAAAGCCGCCCTTGCGAGCGGCTTTGCGGACGAGAGGCGAGGGCGGTGCGTCAGCCGTGCAGGTGACGGGCGAGGAGGTTCTCGAGATACTCCTGTTTGCCGGAGCGCGGCTGGGGTTCGCCGAGCTTGGTGAGGACAAGCTTTTCGAGCGACGCAAACGTGGCCTTGCCGGTCTCGATGTCGCGGCCGAAGCCGGTGTCGAACGAAGCGTAGCGCTCGGCGATGAAGCGCTCAAAGCCGCCGTCGGCGAGGATCGACCGCGCCAGTTTGAACGCGAGCGCGTAGGCATCCATGCCGCCGATGTGCGCGTGGAAGAGATCCTCGGGGTCGATGGAGGGACGGCGGAGCTTGGCGTCGAAGTTGAAGCCGCCCGAGCCGAGGCCGCCGGCGCGCAAGATCGAGAGCATGGCGAGGGTGAGCTCGCGCACGTCGGTATTGAACTGGTCGGTGTCCCAGCCAAGGAGCGGATCGCCGGAGTTGGCGTCGATCGAGCCGAGCAGGCCTTGGGCCGCGGCGACCTCGATTTCGTGCTGGAACGTGTGGCCGGCCAGCGTGGCGTGGTTGGTCTCGATGTTGAACTTGAAATGCTGCTCGAGGCCGTAGGTGCGGAGGAAGGCGATGCCGCTGGCGACGTCGAAATCGTATTGGTGCTTGGTCGGCTCCTTCGGCTTGGGTTCGATGAGGAACTGGCCCTTGAAGCCGATGCGCTTGGCGTAGGCCACGGCCATGTGGAGGAAGGCCGCGAGGTGGTCCTGTTCGCGCTTGAGGTTGGTGTTGAGGAGCGTCTCGTAGCCTTCGCGGCCGCCCCAGAACACGTAGTTCTCACCGCCGAGGGCCTTGGTCACTTCCAGGGCTTTTTTCACCTGCGCGGCGGCGTAGGCGAAGACGTGGGCGTCGGGGTTGGTGGCGGCGCCGCACATGTAGCGCAGGTTGGAGAACAGGTTGGCCGTGCCCCAGAGGAGTTTGACGCCGGTGGCCTTCTGGAGGGCCTTGGCGTGGGCGACGGTCTTATCGAGGTGGCGGTTGGACTCCGCCAGCGTGCGGCCCTCGGGAGCAATGTCACGGTCATGGAAACACCAGTACGGCGCGCGAATTTTTCGGAAGAACTCGAAGGCTGCGTCCATGCGCGTCTGTGCAATGGAGACGGGATCCTTGCCCTTTTCCCACGGGCGCACGATCGTGCCGGGACCGAAGGGATCGGAGCCCGTGCCGCGGAACGAGTGCCAGTAGGCGATGCCGAAGCGCAGGTGCGCGCTCATTGTTTTGCCGTCGATGACCTCGTCGGGGTTGTAGTGCCGGAACGCGAGCGGGTTGGTCGAGCCGGGGCCCTCGAAGGCGATCGTTTTGATGCGGGGGAAGTGGGACTTGCGGGTTTTCATGAGAAAGCAGTCCGGGCAGGGTTGGCGGCCCGCCCGCGGAAGAAAAGCCCTTAATCGTCGCGATGACACGGAGGGCCCGCGCCCTCGGTTGCGGTCACGCCGTGCGCGCGGCCCGCCACCGGGCGAAGCGCCGCCACGTCAGCGCAAAGCCGGTGTAGACCAGAAAACATCCGCCCAGCGACGCGAGCCCCGCGACCAGCTGGCCGCCCCAACCGAAGGCCTCGCCGGTGTGGAGGAATCGCGTCCACGTGCGGAATCGCCGCGCGGGCGTGAGGTCGGCAAAGGTCTCGGTTTGCATCACCTCCGCGGAGAATGGATTCAGCGCGAGGTTGGTCGAGGCCGTGCGCGGCCAGGTGCCGGTGACCTTGACGCTGACGGCGACGGGCTGGGGGCCGCCGGCGTGGGTTGCC
>JBMSWZ010000380.1:0-2414 GCA_049425105.1 Cephaloticoccus sp. | reverse complement strand
AGAACCTGCAGCCACACAAAAGCCGCAAAACCAACAAGGATAGCGACAAGAGCCGCGAAAACTAAAAGGAGCAAGATGGTGAATAGATAGCTCATGTGTTCTTTTCGCTAATTAACTCCTGCATGTCGCGCTCCATCAACTGCGCCAGGCGCTCTTGGTAGAGGCCCGTGTAGGTGCTGCACGTTCTGCCGCTGCGCTCGTAGAGGGCGTCGAGGTAGGCCTGGCGGCGTTGTTCGCGGGCGTGGTCGATCATCGGGCGATGGGGAACAAGGGACGGCACAGTTCGACTGGGTAGCGACGCCGCAACTCAACGATGGCCCATGCTTGTCCGGCACGGGCAAACCGTTCCAGTTCACGGTCGCTATGTGCCCGGATTCGAGCGACTCGTCGGGCTTCGCGCTCGTTACCAGCACGTTGGCGATCCAGTTCGCCGGCCCATGCTTGCCAGGCTGCTCGTGCGGCTGCGATGTAGTTCATGGTCTCGGGGTGGGTGTAGGCGTAAAGCGACGGAGGAGCTGCGCCTTGCGCTCCTCAATCAGGTGGGCCGACGAGACGGTCGAGCACAGGCCGCTCTCGGGGTGGCAGATGCGGTAGCAGTCGTGGCCGTGGCAGTCGACGTAGTAGTCGACCGTCAGGTCGTCGGGGGTCATGGCGCGGGGGCGAGGGTCAGAAGTCGTCCTCGGTGGCGAGGAGGTCTGCCTCGAGGGCGCGCGAAGCGGAGCGGAGCGACTTGGTTTGGCGACTGGCGCGGTCGACGGCTTGGGCGGTGTCACCCACAGCGCCAAGCAGAGGGCCGGCGACCGGGGCGAGCTCGTGGCAATACGAGGCGAGAGAAGTCCAGAAGGAAGAAGACACGGCGTTAGCTACGTGGATGGGTAAAGGGTTCAAAACAAAGGGACGCGAAGCGCGACGATGCGGAGCTGAGTCCAACCGAGCTTGAGAAGAGCCCGGGCGCGGAGCGCGGCGGTGTCGAGGTCGGCGAAGCGGACCGCGGCGAAGGGGTCCGAGACCTCTTGGACTGGGATGCCGCCAATGCCGGTGCAGGCGGCGAGGAAGCCGTACTCGGTACGGATGACGTACCTAGTGGTGTAGTGATGGCATGACGAAGGATCCTGCAGGAACGAAGCGGGATTCAATGCCGCGTTGTTTGAGGTTTGCATTGGCTCGGAGAATCTCGTTTGCTGTAGCAAATGTTGTGTAAAGCGCTATTCCTGTTGTCACTTGCATTAGTTCATACGCAGCAAAACCTGCCATGGATGTGTCCATGTCAAAAACGCAGGGGACGATCTTGGGGCGGGCGCCGTCGCGTGGGCACGGCGCGCCTCGCTTGGTCATTCTGACGCGGTTGCTCGGGGTGGCGAGGACCGGGCCTAGAGTCATCAGGCGTGGTGATGTGTACTCACTGGTCACTGCGTGGATGTACGCCCCGGCCTGAGAAACCGGGGCTTTTTATCGGTCGCTCATAGGCGGCGCACCCGGTAGGTGATGAGCTCGGCGCCGGCGGCGTCCATCTCTTGGACCGTCAGGGCGCCGCGGTTGAAGCGGTCGCGCTCGGTGCGGTCGAGGCCGGGCATGTTGATCTCGGAGACGGTGTCGGCGAAGGCCGCCATCCAGAAGGGGACGATGCCGTAGACGTGCTTGTGAGCGACGTCGCCGGCAGTGGCGTGCTCGACGACAGGAGCGTGGATGCCTTTGTCTTCAAGCCAGGAGATGAGGCTTTGATTGCGGGAAATGATCACGTTGTTGTTGGTGGACATCAGATAAGACGTTTATGCAGTCGAAGGGAAAGGGGCGAGGTTGCCCCTCCGTTCAGACCAGGGCAAGACAAGCTTGCCGCGCACGTTCAATGCGCCGCGCACTTTCCCCTCCCCACAGAGAGATCAGGCGGGCGCGGGCGCGCTCGGTTTCGTCCTTGGCGCGGCCGGCGTTGTGCGTTTCGAACTGGGTGATGGCGTTGTACAGGCCGTAGAGGGTGCCGGCGCATCCGGGGAGGTCGCGGATGCCCAGGCCGGTGTCACCAGCGAAGTGGCCACGGATCACGTCGATTTCCTTGAGGTCGGCGATGGTGCGCTGGCGAGGCTTGCCACTGTCTTTGTCCTTGATCGGGGTGGCCAGCTTGTCGGCGTAGGTGGTCTCGAGGACACGCCGAGCAAGCTCGGTGGTGAGCTGCACCCCGGTGAGGGCGCGAAGCTCGTCGATGGACTTGCGGAAGCTCCGGCGCTCCAGGTCGATCAGGTGGGGGAGTTGCTGGGCGAACTCGGTGACGGAGGCGGTGTGCTTGCGGCGTAGGCCAGTGCCCTTGGCCACAGCGGTGTTCACCGCTTTGCCTGTGAGGTAGGTGAGCTGGTTGGCGCAGCGCAGGCGGACGTCGGAGAAGAACACGCCGAAGCCGGAGCTCCCGTCGTGGGAGTTGT
>JBMSWZ010000379.1:0-2417 GCA_049425105.1 Cephaloticoccus sp. | reverse complement strand
CGCACCGCCCGCGCGCGCCGACGTCAGCGCTCGCGCCATCGTGTGCGTCACCCCCCCGCCCACGCGCGCGCCGACCGGGCGAAGGCCGAGGCGCAGGCCGCCTATGAAAAAGCGGTGGTGGACGCCAAGCGCGACAAGGAGGTCGGCATCCTCAACGCCCAAAAGCTCGCGGAGCAGCAGGTGCTCGATGCCCAGGCTGCCGCCAAGCGCGTCGAGTTCGCCGCCGAAGCCGACAAGAATCGCAATGTGCTCGCCGCCCAAGGCGAGCAGGAGGCCGCGCTCCTGCGCGCCCAGGCCATCGAGGCCCTCGGCAAGGCGGAAGCCGAAGCCACCCGTCTGAAGCTCAGCGCCTACTCGGCCCAAGGTTCCGAGGCCTACGTGCGCATCGAGGTCGCCAAATCGATGAGCGAGGCCTTCAAGAATATTGCCGGCTACCTCCCGCAGGACATGACTGTCAACCTGCTGAGCGACTCCTTCCTCCGGGCGGTCGAAGCCGTGGTAGGCGCCAAGGGCGCCGAGCCCGTGAAAAAGTGAACCCGACGGGCGCGCTTTCCTGAAACTTCTCCGCCCCCGCCGGGTTTTGAAGGCATGAACACCTTCCTGAAAGTCCTCGGTATCGTCTTCCTGTTTCTCATCGCGATGAAGCTGGCGCCGATCGTGGTCGGCCCGATCCTGATGATGGCCGGCCTGTTGGTCGGGATCGCGGCCGCGGTCCTCGCCGGCGTGTGGGCGGCCGCCGTCATCGGCCTGGTGGTTGTCGCCGCGCTCACCCCGGTCTGGCTGCCCATCGCCCTCTTCGTCGGCCTCATCGCCCTGATCTGCCGCCTCGTCCGCGGCCCGGCCCGCGCCGCCTGAGGCGCCGCCCAGCCCGCCCCCCCGGCCGGATGGGGGTCCGTTAGTAACGTATTATGTTACAACTGGTCCGGCCTCGAGGGGCCCCCGCCCGCGGTGGTTAGTAACGTAATACGTTACTTATTGATTCGGCGAAACGGTGCTCCGGGCTATTCGCCGTGGCCCGGTGGCCGGAGCGGCGGCGCCCCCGGCAGGTTGTAACGTAATATGTTACTAGCGGCGGCGGCGCGAGGCGGCGGGTGGGGGGCGAGGATTTGGCGCGGGAGAATTTGGGTTGGCGCGATGCGATGCACCGGGCTTGCTTGGCGGGATGCCTGAAGCCGTGCCCGCGAGCGTGATCGCCGACCTGCGTTTTATCGGCCGCGGCGGCGGTGCGGTGAAGGCTCTCGGCGGTTTCAAGAAAGGCCGGCACACGCTGCCCGATGCGGCGAACGCGACCACGAATGCGTTTCTCGGCCGGCTGTGCGCGGGCGAATTGGCGGAGGAAGCGGAGCGGGTGTTTCAGTCCGTGCGCGCGGGCCTCGGCTACAAACGGAAGGAACTCGCGCTGACGGTGACCGGACCGCAGGCGATGCTGTCGGCCCGCGATTTTGCGTTTGAGATTGTCTACGCCGTGGATCCGGCGAGTCCGTCGGATTATGCGGTCACGCAAACCTTGCTCGACGTGAAGGACGGCGACCTGGTGCGGCGGGAGGAGTTTAATACCGTTTTTGCCGGCGTATTTTCCGAGCTCTCGTTCACGCTGCGGCGGGGCGCAAGCGTCGAGGCGATCATCGACGCGATCGAGGCCTTGGATGAGGAAACCGCGCTGCGGGTTGATTATCCTTCGGATTGCAGCGAGTGCCGGGTGAGCGTGGAGGGGGTCGAGGCGGAAGTGCGCTGCACCGGGGCGAGCGTGGACATGATTTTTCCGCGCGCCGGATCGCCCCGGGAGCTGCTGGAGGGGTTCCTTGCGGTCCGCCAGGCGTTTCAGATGAGCAAGGAGCTCGCGGGCATATTGGGTTGAACGCAATTGTCTCGCCCGACCCCGGTGCGGCTGGGTAAGTGCGGAACATGCTTTTTGCCCCCTTTGCCGGTGAGAAGGTTTGTCGCCGCGTTCGGATGCCGGAGCCGTTCGTCTCGCGCACCACGCCGAATGTCGAGCCGCGCTACGCCTTGGATGAGGCGGCCTGGTTGTGGCATCCGAAATTGGACGCGGAGGACGCGGGGAACGTGCTCTTCCGCCTGGATGTGGAGGTGAAGCGGAAAGAGGTCGTGACGCTGCAGGTGAGCGCCGACTTGGTCTACGCACTGGCGCTAGACGGGGCGTTGATCGGACGCGGACCGGACACGGGCGATGTGCCCTGCTGGTCGGCGTCCGCCTATGAGATTACGTTGCAGCCGGGCCAGCGGCGGCTGGAAGCGCTCGTGTGGTGGGCGCGTCCGCCGGTGGCGCCGGTGGGGCGGGCGACTTGGCGCGGCGGGTTCGCCTGCGCCGGCACCGGCAACGGGGCCGAGCGATTCACCACGGGCGTGGCGCCGTGGCGGGCGGCCCGGCTCGACGCAGTCAAATGGGGGCCGGCGTT
>JBMSWZ010000378.1:0-2419 GCA_049425105.1 Cephaloticoccus sp. | reverse complement strand
ATTATTGGCCTTGGCGGGCGTAGCGGGCTTCGACTTCGGCCTTGAGGGGCTGCCACCAGTCGGCGTGCTGGCGATACCAGTCGACGGTGGCGGCGAGGCCGTCGCGGAAGGTAGTGTAGCGCGGAGTCCAGCCGAGCTCGGTGCGGAGCTTGGTGGCGTCGATGGCGTAGCGCATATCGTGCCCCGGGCGGTCGTTGACGTGGTCATACGCGTCACGCGGCTGGCCGAGTAGCTCAAGGATGGTCTCGACGACGGCCCGGTTGTTTTGCTCACCGTCGGCCCCGATCATGTAATAGCTGCCGGGCTTGGCGCGCTCGAGAATGGTCCAGACCGCGGCGTTGTGGTCGTCGACGTGAATCCAGTCGCGGACATTTAGACCGGCGCCGTAGAGCTTTGGGCGCAGCCCGCTCAGGATGTTGGTGATCTGGCGCGGAATAAATTTCTCGATGTGCTGGTAGGGGCCGTAGTTGTTCGAGCAGTTGCTGATGGTGGCGTTGACGCCGAAGGTGCGGACCCACGCCTTCACGAGGAGGTCGGAGCCGGCCTTGGTGGCGGAGTAGGGGCTCGACGGGTTGTAGGGCGTCGACTCGCGGAAACGCTCGGGATCGTCGAGTTCAAGGTCGCCAAAGACTTCGTCGGTCGAGACGTGGTGGATGCGCTTGTTGTGGCGGCGGACGGCCTCGATGAGAGTGAATGTGCCGACGACGTTGGTGGTGACGAAGGGCAGCGGGTTGGCGATGGAGTTGTCGTTGTGGGACTCGGCGGCAAAGTGCACGACGACGTCATTGGCCTGCACCAGGCGGTCAACCAGGGTGGCGTCCTCGATGCGGCCGACCACGAGCTCGATGCGATCGCCGGCGGCCGCGAGGCTGGCCCGCGTGCCGGCGTAGGTCAGCGCGTCGAGCACCGTGATGCGGCAGTCGGGGCGATGCCGGAGCGTGTAGTGGACAAAGTTGGAGCCGATGAAACCGGCGCCGCCGGTGATGAGCAGATTCATGGGAATCAGGCGGCGGACTTCGCCCATTGCGCGAGGTCACGGGCGATGGCTTCGTGAACCTCGGTCATGGTGATGCCCGCGGCGCGGAGCTTGGTTGAGTTCATCACGCAATTGGAGCGAGGGGTCTTCGCCGCGGTGTGCATGAACTCGTCCTCGTCCTTGAAGAACGAGAATTCCTTGGTGCAGACGCCGCTCTGGCGGATGAGGTCGACGACCTCGTGCGTGGTGACCTGGCCGGGGTTGGTGACGTTGTAGGTGCCGAAGGGCACGCGTTTCTCCCAGCAGGCGAACGTGGCCGCGACAAACTCGTGCAACTGGGAAATGGAATTGGTGGCCTCGAGCAGGCGCTGGTAGCGCATGAGCTTGGTGAGGTAGTTGCGTGGGCCTTCGTTGTGATCGAAGGGGATGCGCAGGCGCCAGACATAGACGTCGTCCCGGCCGGACAGCACTTCTTCGCCGAGGGCCTTGGTGCCGCTGTAGAACGAGCAGTTGTTGGTGCGAAAGCTGAAGTTGGGCGTGTCGGTCTCGGTGAAGCCTGAGCCGTCTGGCCGCGCGCCGGTGTAGATGCAGCCGGACGAAACGTGGCCCCACGGCACGCTGGCGGCGGTGCACGCCTCGGCGATGCGGCCGGGGAGCACGGCGTTGCCGAAGAGGCACTCGGCCTTGTGCAGTTCGCAGGCGTCGACGTTGGGCTTGCCGGTGTAGCCGGCGGCGTTGATCAGGAAGTCGGGCTTGGCGTCGCGGAGCAGGGCAGTGAGGGCCGCGGTGTCGGTATAGTCGAACTCGGCCCGTCGCAAGTTGCGGAACGGGATGCCTTCGCGCTGGAGCAGGGCTTGGTAAGCCGAGCCCACGTAGCCGGAGCCACCGAGCAGGAAAATCATAAGGTGGTTACGAGATACACTGGCGCCGAAATCGTCAACTGGGGTTTGGGGGCCCGTCCGGTCACTTTTTCCGGTAGTCGCCGCGGCTGAAATATTTCTCCAGCCAAATGTAGGCGCAGATGAAGAAATAGCGGCTGCCCATCTCCTTGATCTTGAGCTTGGCCTCGCCGTATTTCCGGTTGCGCCAAGTGATGGGCATGACCGTCCAGCTATAACCGCGGACGATGGCCTTGAGTGGGATTTCCACCGTGAGGTTGAAGTGCGGCGACAGGAACGGCCGGCAGCCCTCAATGACGGTGCGGCGGTAGGCCTTGAAGGCGTTGGTCGTGTCGTTGAGGGGGATGTTGAAGCCGATGCGGACGAAGAAATTTGCGAGGCGGTTCAAGAACAGCTTACCCCGTGGGTAGTCGTGGACGGCGCCGCCCTTCACAAATCGGCTGCCGAAGGCGCACTCGTAGCCCTCGTTGAGCAGGCGCCAGTACCTCACGGCGTCCTCCGGGTCGTCTGAGGCGTCGGCCATCATGATGACGCAGGCGTTGAT
>JBMSWZ010000377.1:0-2420 GCA_049425105.1 Cephaloticoccus sp. | reverse complement strand
GTGGCCTTCGCCGCAAAGGCTAAGGCCGCCGGCATCGAATCGGTCGTTTTCGACCGCTCCGGCGCTCCCTACCACGGCAAAGTCAAACAATTCGCCGACGCTGCACGCGAAGGTGGCCTCAAATTCTAAAGACGCATGAGCACCGAACCCACTTCCGCTCCGGAACCCACCGCGCCCGCCGCCGCCGAAGCTCCCACTCCGGCTCCCACCCCGGCTCCCGAGCAGGCGCGCGAACAGCGTGCGCCCCGCGGACCGGGCGGTTTCCGCGGACAGGGCGGCAATCGCGGCCCTGGCGGCAATCGCGGCCCTCGTCGCGACAACCGCGATCAGAAGCCGCAGGAAGGCGACGGTCCGACCATGATCGAGAAGGTCGTCTTCATCAATCGCTGCGCGAAGGTCGTGAAGGGTGGCCGTCGCTTCTCCTTCGCCGCTCTCGCCGTTGTTGGCGACGGCAAGGGCAAGGTCGGCATCGGTTACGGCAAGGCCAACGAAGTGCCGGATGCGATCAAGAAGGGCACGGCCAACGCCCACAAGCACCTTGTCAACGTCAAGCTCAAGGGTGACACCATCCCGCATGACGTCCTCGGCGAATACGACGGTGGTCGCGTGATGCTGAAGCCTGCCTCGCCCGGTACGGGCCTGATCGCAGGCGGCGGCGTGCGCGCGGTGCTCGAAGCGGCCGGCGTGAAGAACATCCTGACGAAGTCGATGGGTTCCTCGAATCACATCGCCGTCGTGCACGCCACACTCGAGGGTCTGCGCAAGCTGCGCCTCGCCCAAGACATTACGTCCGTGCGCAAGACGGCCTGAGCCTGCGTCCCCCTCGTTCCTGTTCAATCATCCGAGTCGGGTTTCACAGTGTCGTGACGCCCGGCGCCCAGAGGAAATCATCATGAAACTTCACGAACTCAAAAACGTTCCCGGTGCCGTGCACCGCAAGAAGCGCGTTGGCTGCGGCGAAGGTGGCGGCCACGGCAAGACCAGCGGTCGCGGCGGCAAGGGCCAGACGGCGCGCTCGGGTGGCAGCATCCGTCCCGGCTTCGAGGGCGGCCAGATGCCCCTTTACCGCAAGCTCCCGCATCGCGGTTTCAACAACTACAATCACCGTGTTGAATTCGCGGTGGTGAACGTTGGTGCACTGGCCGGACTCGATGCCTCGATCACCGAGGTCAACGCCGAAGTCCTTGCGGCCAACGGTCTGATTCGCGCCGGTGAGAAGAGCGTCAAGATCCTGGGCGACGGCGAACTCGGCCGTGCCTTCAAGGTTAGCGCCGCGAAGTTCTCGGCTTCGGCCAAGGCCAAGATCGAAAAGGCCGGTGGCCAGGCGATCGAAGGCTGAGGCCAATGACCGATTGATGATGATGGATGATTTATGATTGGCCGGCTTAAGTCCCGTTCAATCGGATCGCGGTCATCATAAATCATACATCGTACTTCATAAATCGTACCTCCCTCCTGTGTTTTCCGCCTTCACGAACTCCCTGAAGATTCCCGAGCTCCGCTCCCGGATCTTCTACACGCTTTCGCTGCTGTTCGTGTCGCGGGTCGCCTCGCACATTCCGCTGCCAGGCATCGATCCACGACCGCTGCAGAACTTCTTCACCGACCAGGCCGCTGGCGGTGCCGGAGCCCTCATCGGTCTCTACAATATGTTCACCGGCGGTGCGCTCATCAAGGGCGCCGTCGCCGCACTGGGCATTATGCCGTATATCAGCGCGTCGATCATCTTTCAGCTGATGACCGCGGTGGTTCCGGCGCTAAGCCGGCTGCAGCAGGAAGGCGACGTCGGCCGGCAGAAGCTCACCCAGTACACCCGCTATGCAACGGTGCTGATCTGCTTGATCCAGGGTACGCTCCTTCTGCTCGCGCTGCAGAATCCGGGGCAGCTCTTCACGGGCTACGATGTCGCGACGTATGGTCCAATCGTGATTGTCGACAAGTGGAGCTTCATCCTGACATCGGTTATTTTCATGACTGCCGGCACGATGCTGCTGATGTGGCTCGGCGAACAGATCACCCAGCGCGGTATCGGCAACGGCGTCTCGCTCCTGATCACCGTCGGTATTCTCGCCGACCTCCCAGGTGCCGCGCAGCAGACCTACCAACTCTTTGTTCGTCCTGTCGGCACCGGCCCCAGTCTGGGCCTTCCCCAAGCGGTTGTCATGATCGCCCTTTTCGTGATCGTCACGATGGGCATCATCGCCGTCGTGCAGGGGCAGCGGAAGATTCCCGTCCAGTACGCCAAACGAGTCGTCGGCAACAAGGTCATGGGCGGTCAGAGTTCGTTCCTCCCGCTCAAGGTAAACTACTCGGGCGTCATGCCGGTCATCTTCGCGAGCGCGATTCTGCTCTTTCCGCAGCAGATCTTCTCGTGGGTGGGCGCGCACTTCCAGCTCAAGTTCCTGACCGAGTTCTCCAAT
>JBMSWZ010000376.1:0-2430 GCA_049425105.1 Cephaloticoccus sp. | reverse complement strand
GAACATGGATCGCCACCGTGAGGAAATCATTCCGCTCTTCCGCGACACCTACGGACCCGACCAAGCCCTAAAATGGTGGGCCTACTGGCGCACGTTTTACATGGCCTGCGCCGAGCTCTGGGGCTACCGCAACGGCGAGGAATGGATCGTCAGTCACTACCGCTTCCGCAAGCCCGGCTGAAGCTCAGTAGTTCGGCCAGATGCCCGGCGTAACCAGCTCGCCCAGGTTGCCTGCCGGGTCGTGGAAATAAAGGCTGCGCCCGCCGCGGCTCCAGCCCGTGTCACTGACAATGGTCACCCCGTGCGCCTCCAGGCGGGCCCGCCACGCCGCGAACTCGTCGCGGCTGATGGCAAAGGCAAAATGCAGGGAACCGTGACCGTCGTGCGGCGGGATGATGCCCTCATCCGCCGGCATCGCATGGAGGGTCGCGCCCCGCTTGAACAGCAGGAACACCTGGCCCCGCCCCACGGCAAACGCCTGAAACCGGGCCGGGTCTCCGGTCATCGGCTCGAGTCCGAGAACGTCGCGATAGAACGCCACCGCTTCCGCCAGGTCATCGGCATAGATCGCGGTCTCCACCACCCCGTTGATCCGTGGCACCGGCGGTTGCTCCATGCGCCCAACCTGCCCCGCCCATTCGGCATTGCAACCCCGGCGGCCGGTTTCGGTCGTTTCCGGGGCCCCGACTGCAACCCGCACGCCCTGCCGCGCGTATCGCTGGCATGATTCGCCTCCTGTCGCTCTTCGCCTTGGTCGCCGGTGCCGTGCTGGCGGAGCCGGTCGACGAACACGTGCGCGCGGGCCTCGCCGCGGAGGCCGCCTTCGACTCCGCCGCAGCCCTGCGTCATTTTCAGGCCGCGGCCAAGCTGCGCCCCGACGATGCCTTCATTGAGCAAAAGCTCGCCCGGCAATATTCCGACCTCACCACCAGCGCCACGGAGGTGAGCCAAAAGCGCGCGCTGGCGGAGCTCGCCTTGAAACATTCCCTCCGCGCCCGCGAACTCGATCCGACCAACGCCATCGCCGCCCTTTCTGTCGCAATCAGCTACGGCAAGCTCGGGCTCTACAGCAGCGTGCGCGACAAAATCGCCTACGCCCGGCTGACGCACGACTACGCTTTGGAGGCCACGAAACTGGACCCGGAATGCGCCTGGGCCTGGTCCGTGCTCGGCCGCTGGCACTACGAGGTCGCCACCCTGGGCCGCACGAAGCGCGTCGTCGTGGCACTCTTCTACGGCGGCCTGCCCACGGCCTCCACCGCCGAGGCCGTCACCTGCCTGCAGCGCGCCGTGGCCCTGGAGCCCGCCAACCCCGTGCATGCGATCGAGCTCGGCTTCGCGCTGCTGGCCGATCACCGGCCGGAAGAAGCCCGCGCCCAATTCGAACACGGCCTGGCGCTGCCCGGCGCCACGCCGCACGACGACTTGGCCAAGCGCCGCGCCCGCGAGGCGCTCGCGTCGCTCCCCGCCTAGGCGCGCTGCTCCGCCCACCGCAGCAGTCCGCCGCGCGCCGCCGGAAACCCCGCGCCGCTGAGCAGCGCGAAGTCCGCGTCGTCCACCGACGCCACCACGCCCTCGGCCACGCAGCGCCGCGCCTCGTCGACCATCACCACCATCAGGCGCTCCGCGATCACCGCCGGCGCCAATGCGGAATTCTCCGCGGCCGCCGCCACCGCGGGATTGGGCGCAGCGTCGCGGCCGGCGTGGAGGTAAAACCCCGCCCCCGCTCCGCCTTTGCGGCCCTTGAGCCCGGCGGCCAGCAATCGCTCGCACGCCGCGCTCCGCTCAAACCGCCCGGGGAAATAGTGCGCCATTTCGCGAAAGATGAAATCCGTCACGTCAACGCCGACTTCATCAATCAAGCGCAACGGACCCATCGGCCAGCCCCACTCGCGCATCGCCGCGTCGAGCACCGCCGTGGGCACACCCTCGTCCCACAGCTGGCACGCCGCGTTAAGGTAGAAGAACAGCACCCGCGTCACGAGAAAACCCGGCGACGACCGGCAAATCACCGGAGACTTGCCCAAGCCCTGCGTGAAACGCAGCGCCATCTCCGCCGCCCCGCGCGCGGTGCCGCGGCCCAGAATCAATTCCACCAGCGGCATGCGCGCCACCGGGTTGAAAAAGTGGAGCCCCACCACCCGGCCCGCATCAACTCCCGCGGGAATGATTTCCTCCAGGGGCAGCGCGGAAGTGTTCGACGCGAGCAGGGCGTCGGCTCGGGCCACCGCCGCAATCTCGGCGAACAGCGCGCGCTTCGCCGCCACCTGCTCGATGATGGCCTCCACGATCACGTCGCAGGATTCGAATCCATCCCACGCGGTGGTGGTTTGCAGGCGCGCGAGGGCCGCCGCCGCCGCATCGGCCGTCAGGCGTCCGCGTTTCACCGCCGCCTCATACGTCGCGGCCGCCGCCGCGGGGCCCCGCGCC
>JBMSWZ010000375.1:0-2457 GCA_049425105.1 Cephaloticoccus sp. | reverse complement strand
AGACGAACGTCGGCTGCTGCGCGTCCAGAAGCAGATGGCTGCCGTGAAGCTGCTGATCATCGACGAACTGGGCTTCGTGCCCCTGTCCAAGACCGGCGCCGAGTTGCTCTTTGAGATGATCTCACAGCGCTACGAGCGCGGCGCCACGCTGATCACCAGCAACCTGCCCTTCGATGAATGGACCGAGACCTTCGGCACCGAACGGCTGACCGGCGCGCTCCTCGACCGGTTGACCCACCACGTCAACATCCTCGAGATGAACGGCGAAAGCTATCGCCTCGCGCAAAGCCGCGCACGCAAGCCGTAGCGCCCAGACCTGTCATGCACTAAGATTGAAACCGGAACACCCGATGGGTGCAGGCCAATCGACGTGCGAAATGCCGGATGGGAAGCTCACGCCGCCGCCATGCTGGCCCACGGACCAGGGCCGCAAGGTTCGTCGGCCGGGCCAATAGCGGAAGCGACGGACATCTGACGGAGACGCCGATGACACGCATGCGCGAGGAGATCCTGTCCCTTCCCCAGGTGACGGCAAGGCAGCTCGATCGCCATCTCTCCGACTATCGGGACACCGGTCGGGCGATCCGCGCCCTGAAGCCTGCGCTGGTGGCAACCTGCGCCCGCGGCAGTTCGGACCATTCGGCAACCTATTTCAGCTATGTCGTGCAGATGCTGACCGGCGTGCCCGTCGCGTCGATGCCGCCCTCCCTTGGTTCCATTCTCGACGCCCCTCTCGCGCTGAGGGGTGTTCCGGTTCTCGCCATTTCTCAATCCGGTGGAAGTGCCGACCTGTGCCGGTTCATGCAGGCCGCGGGCCGTACCGGCGCACAGAGGTTCGCGCTGACCAATACACCCGGATCGCCGCTGACGCAGCACGCCGAGGCCGTGTTGGACATCGGGGCGGGCCCGGAGCTCGCGGTGGCTGCCACGAAGAGCGTCATCGCCTCGATGATCGCTCTGGTCACAATCGCGGCGGAATGGGCCGGGGACGCCCGGCTTCTGTCCGCCCTGGCCGACCTGCCGGAACAGATCGACCACGCCATAGCGCTCGATTGGACAGGCGCCTGCGCTGATTTCGTCGGGCTCGGCGCGCTCTTCACGGTATCCCGCGGGGCAGGGTTGGCCGCCGCCAACGAAGCCGCACTGAAACTCAAGGAAACCTGTGGACTTCACGCACAGAGCTTCAGCGCTGCTGAAATGATCCATGGCCCGCTTGCGCTGGCTGGAGACGGGCATGGCGCGCTGATCTTCATGCCCAGAGGTGCCGCCGCCGCGAGCGTCCACGAGGCGACCGTTCGGCTCCTGTCAGCCGGATCGCGGGTCTGGTTGATAGACACAGAGGCAGGGTACGAAGGCGCCGTGGCGTTACCTGGCATACGCGCCAGCCACGGCCTGCTCGATCCGATCCTGCAACTTGCCGCCTTCTATTCCTTTGTCGAAAGGCTTTCGGTAGGCCTTGGCCGCAACCCGGACGCGCCGACCCTGCTCCGGAAGGCAACCAACACCTTGTGAAGGCACGAATCCAAAAGGTCGGGCTCATCCCCCGTTCGTATTCCTTACAAGAGGTCGCGCGTACCTTGGGACGAAGTGGGCTCAAGTCTCTTGCAGCACCCAGTTTGGTGGTGTCAGACGAATGCGAACTCGTCTCTGTTAGCCCCGCCTGCGCTCTCCGTCAGGCTGAAAAAAGGGCGCGCCACTCAGCCAGAGCGGCGGCGCGATTTGGCTTGAAACTCTGTCGGCTGTAGAGGGCGCGTTCTTGGTTGAAGTGGTTGAAGTGGTTGAAAACTGAAGCGCGGACCGAGGAAAACTTCTGCAGGCTCAGCAATCGGCGAAACCGCAGCATGGCCCGCTCCCGCCTTCGAAACGGCAGATGCGAGTTTTCAGGTCGGTTGTTGGCCCAGCGACCCGTTTGTTGGCGATCACTGATGCCGAGCTCCTTCAAAGCAGCGCCGTAGGAGTGCAACCTGTCGGTGACAAACTCTTGGGCCGAACTATGGCGTCGTAACAATTTTCTGAGGAATTTCAATGCGGCCTTCTTGTCGCGCCGTTTTGTAACGTAGTTTTCCAGAATTTCGCCTTCATGATCGACGGCCCGCCAGAGGTAGTGGCGCTCGCCTTTGGTTTTCACGAAGACCTCGTCCAAATGCCACCGCCATTGATGTCCCGTTCGGATGCGGTCAACGCGTCGGCGCCGGATCTCGGCGGCGAACATCGGGCCAAACCTGCCCCACCAGAACCGCACGGTTTCATGGCTGATGTCGATGCCGCGTTCGTGCAGCAAGTCTTCGACATTGCGCAGCGACAGCGGGAAGCGGATGTACATCATTACCGCTAGGCGGATCACCTCGGGCGACGTCTTGAAGTAACGGAAGGGGGAGCGTTTGGTCATGGCCGGACGCTATTGGCCATCTGCCCGCATCTCAAGTCGGGTTCCTCTGACAGGACCACCCCAGTTGC
>JBMSWZ010000374.1:0-2470 GCA_049425105.1 Cephaloticoccus sp. | reverse complement strand
TTGCGAATCGCGTGGCGTCCGATCATGACGCCGGCGCACTTGGTGGCGGTGAGGATCTCGACGGCCCGGGCGGCGGATGTGACGTTGCCGTTGGCCAACACCGGGCAGCGGGCGAGCGCGGCGGCGCGGGCGATAAAGTCGTAATGCACCTCGCTGCGATACATCTCCTTGACCGTGCGCCCGTGCACGCTGAGCAGGTCCGCGCCGTGGCGATTGACGCTGGCGACGACGGCTTCGAACGGCGTGGTGTCGTCAAAGCCGATGCGCATCTTCACGGTGAAAAGCCCGGGGGTGCAGGCGCGGAGGGCGGCGATGATTTCGTCCACGCGGGCGGGATCGCGGAGGAGCCCGCCGCCGACGTTTTTCTTGTAAACCTTGGGGGCCGGGCACCCAAGGTTGAGGTCGATGCCGGCGACCGGGTGCTTGAGCAATTCCCGCACCGTCCGCTCCAAGTGCGGGATTTCCTCCCCGATCAACTGCGCGAATACCGGACGCCCGGTGGTGTTTTCGTCGATCGAGCGGAGGATGTGGCGCTCGGGGCGCGACTGGCCATGCACCCGAAAGAACTCGGTGAAGAAATAGTCCGGCGCCCCGTAGTGCGCGACGACGCCCATGAAGGCGAGGTCGGTCACGTCCTGCATGGGGGCCAGCGCGGTGAGCGGCTGACCCGGGATGATGCCCGCCGGCAGGCTGCGCGACGCGGCCTCAGGCGGTGTCATCGTCATCGTCCTCCGCGGATTCCTCGGACTGTTGCCGCAGGACCCGTTCGAGGATCTCCGTGCGATCCTCGACGGCGTCATAGACCTTCGCGGCGACGTGGATGGCGCACTCCTGCTGCAGCGCGAGCACAATGGAGTCGCTGGGGCGGGCGTCGATCTCCACGAGCTTGCGGCCCAGTTCGTTAGTCATGTGCAGCATGATCCGGGCGAAGAACGTGCCGCCGCGGACGTCGTTGATCACGACTTGCTCCAGCCGGGCCCCCAGCCCGAGGAGGATGCTGCCGATCAGGTCATGGGTCAGGGGACGGTCCTTTTTTACGCCGGCAAGGCACATCTGGATCGCCGCGCCAACCGACTGGTCGACGTAGATCAGGAAAGTCTTGTGGTCGTCCCCCAAAAAAACCGCGCACCCATTGGTGGTGGGCATGACCCCTTTTACGGAGACGGTGATGGCTTCCTGCGACATGGCCGCAACGTTAGGCCGCCGTGTCCGGTAAGCAAGCGCCGGGGTCACTCGAACCCGAGCAGCGCGATGCCCCAGCTGCGCGCCTGGGCCAGCACTGCGGGCTTGTCGATCAGGATGACGCGACCGCGCTCCAGGGCGGCCGCGGCCAATCCGGCTTCGCGCATCGTCTCAAGCGTGCGCAATCCGAAGCAAGGGACATCAACGCGATAGTCCTGCGAGGCCTTGACGGTCTTCACGAACAGCGCGCCGTCGGTCTTGAAGCCGCCTGCCCGCCGCAGCATTTCGTCGGTGCCTTCAAAGGCCTCGACGGCGAGCACGGTGCCTTTGCGCACCACGCAGCCCTGGCCGATGTCGAGGCGCGCGCATTCCTTGGCGATTTGAATGCCGTGGGCGACATACTCCTCGGAGATGGGAAACTTGCCGCCGGTCATGCAGCCGGCGTCGGCCAGCTGGTCGTCAAGGAAGCTCCGGGCATCGACGAGCGTGACGCCAATTTTTTCAACTTCGGCGGCGATGGCGCCGAAGATTGTCTCGGCGTTGCGACGTTTGAGGGTGAGCAGGATCTGCGCGGCCTTCAGGTCGGGATGCAGGCCCTTGAAAAGTCGGCGGGGTGTGATCTGGCCGGCCATGAGGGCGCTGCCGCAGCCAAAACGTTCCAAGGCCTTGAGCATCTTGCCCAACTGGCCGACGAGCAGAATGACGCGCTCCTCGGGTGGGAACAGGGCGATTAGTTCCGGCGTTGTTTCCTCCTCAAACCCGATCAATCGCACGGGCACGCCGGCCGCGCGGGCGGCGCGGGCGACCAGCAGCGGATACAAACCCTGGCCGGCGATAAGCCCGAGGGGGCGGGCCGGGTTGAAGGATGCGGGAAGGAAGGCGGACGGGGTCGGCACGCGCGGAGAGTGGACGCCCGGAGCGCCGGTGTGGAGCCGAAACCGCGGCGCGGGCCCGTCAGGACTGGGCGCCGTAGTATTTCTTGTAGCTCCGGTAATACCGGTAGTTGGAGTAATACTCGATGCGGCGGGGCGTAAGGCCGTTGAGCACGACGCCGAGAATCTCGTTCTTCGCGTTGCGAAGCGCCTTGATGTAGAGGCGAATGTGCTTTCGGTAGGCACGATTGAAACGGCAGACGTAGATGACCTCGTCGGTGCGCTCTGCAATCAGGAGGCTGTCGGTGACGGCGCCGAGCGGCGGCGAGTCGACGACCACGAGGTCATATTGCTTTTCAAGCGCTCGAGCAACTGGCCGAACAAGTGCGACTCCAGCAACTCGGTGGTGCTCTTGG
>JBMSWZ010000373.1:0-2470 GCA_049425105.1 Cephaloticoccus sp. | reverse complement strand
GGCCGTGCACGAGTTCTTTCAGGCGCGAGGTTTCGCCTACGTCCACACCCCGGTGATCACCGCCAGCGACTGCGAGGGCGCGGGCGAGCTCTTCCGCGTGACCACCCTCGACCCCCTCGCTCCGCCCAAGGATCCTGCCGGCGCCGTGGACTGGGCCTCCGACTTCTTCGCACGCCAGGCCTTCCTGACCGTCTCAGGTCAGCTCGAGGCCGAGACCCTCGCCTGCGCCCTGGGCGACGTCTACACGTTCGGCCCGACCTTCCGTGCCGAGAATTCCCAGACCAGCCGCCATGCCAGCGAGTTCTGGATGATCGAGCCTGAGATGGCCTTCTGCGACCTCGGCGGGGACATGGACTGCGCCGAGGCCCTCGTGAAGCATCTCGTAAGGGCCGCCTTGGAGCGCTGCCCCGAGGAACTTGAGTTCTTCAACGCCTACGTCGACAAGGGGCTGTTGGAGCGCCTCAGGCTGGTCGCCGGCCGCCCTTTCACCCGCATCACCTACGGCGAGGCCGTCGACCTCCTCCTCGCCTCAGGACGCAGCTTCGAATATCCCGTGAAGTGGGGCGACAACCTGCAGTCCGAACACGAGCGGTGGCTCACGGAGGAGCATTTCAAGGGACCGGTGACCGTCCGCGACTACCCCGCCGCGGCGAAGCCCTTCTACATGCGTCAGAACGACGACGGACGCACCGTGGCCGCGATGGACGTGCTCGTGCCCGGCGTGGGCGAGATCGTCGGCGGCAGCCAGCGCGAGGAGAGGCCGGACCGTCTCGAGGTCGCGATGCGGGCGCACGGCCTGGACCTCGAGGCCTACCGCTGGTATCTCGACCTGCGCCGTTACGGCACCGTGCCGCACGCCGGCTTCGGCCTCGGCTTCGAGCGCATGCTCATGTTCGTGACCGGCGAGGGCAACATCCGCGACGTGACCGCCTATCCCCGCACCCCGGGGCACGCCTGACCCTTCAGCGGGCGCCGGCGATCTCGAGCAGCGCGCGGGACGTCGCGCAGTTATGACGGACCATCTGGAGCGTCCGTTCCGCGGGCTTGCCGTCGGAGTTCGTGCGGGCCGGCGTCAGGATCGGCGAGGTCGAGGCCGCCATGCCGAGCGCGTTGCCGCGGTCGTCGAGCACCGGTCCGCCGCTTGATCCGCCGCCGTAGTCGGCTGAAATCTGCATGAAGACCGCGCCCTGCCGCTCCGAGCCTTCCATGCGGGCGTAGCGCGTCAGGATGCCGTCGGTGAGGCAGCCGAAGCCGTTGGACGGGTTGCCATAGCAGAGCACCCGCGTGCCGGCGGGCGCGTCGTCGCGCAGCGGCAGCGGCTTCAGCTGCGGGCCGCCTCTGAGGCCGACCCGCAGCAGCGCAACGTCATGCGAGCGGCGGGCGGCGAGCACTTCGACCACCGGGAGGAATCGTCCGTCATGCGTGAGCGCGCCCATGGCCTCCGCGTTCTCGTGAGCCGCCACGTGATGGTTCGTCGCGATCACGCCGGACGCGTGGACCGCGAATCCGCTCGACCAGCTCGGGTGCCAGCGGTCGCACTTGCCGCATTTGTAGACTGCGCAGATGAGCACGCCCGCTTCGGCGGCGCGAAGGTAGGAGGCTTCGGGAGTGATCGCGGAAGCGCCGGCCGCCGGGAGCTCGAGCCGACGTTCGGAGCGTGCGCGCGCGCACTGCCGCAGACGATCCTCCTTGCGCAAAGGAGAGCCGGCCTCGGCGAGCGCGACGGTCGCGCGCTCAAGCTTCTGATAGATCGCACGGTCATCTGCGGCGTGATCCACGTCGGAGCCCGGAGGCGCGGCCGCGATCAGCAGCGAAAACAGGAGTGCGGCGCCCATGGAACCCATCCTGCACTATGACGCCCCCGTTTCCAGCGAGACCCGAAGCGCGCTTCAGAAGGCAGTTTAACGGCGGGAACGGACGTCGGCCAGGCCAGGGCAAGGGAATGGCCGACGCGCTGTTTGATAAAAAATAGTAAAAAAGGTAAGTATCTATCATAAACCTATGGTTAGCATTGATTTACTAGGGATACATGACCTGTGAAAAATTCAAAAAAACGCTTGAATCTGGCCTTTGAAATGCCCAATCTCGGACTTCCTTCTCTTGTAGAAGGACGTTCATTGGATCGTTCGGTGCGCTGAAGAGGCGATTTCCAAAAAATCCCCTCAAAGTTGAAAATAGGCGTTGACCAACCCTCAATCGCCTTCACCGTCCGCCCTCCCTTCCTTCATCGGAAGGCCCCTTCCGGTTCTTTGAGAGTTCATTTTTTTGTGCGACAATACGGTCTACCGTAAAGTCAACCTTACACCTGGTGAACCCGGCGATATGGATCGCGGGTTCCCAAAAAGAAAACGCGATTTTCAATATCTCCGGTGTTCACAAGGAACTTGAGAAAAATAGTTCGGATCCCAGGATCCGGACCTTCAAACGCCTGCTTCGGCAGGATTTTTGGAGAGTTTGATCCTGGCTCAGA
>JBMSWZ010000372.1:0-2473 GCA_049425105.1 Cephaloticoccus sp. | reverse complement strand
ATCTCCAAACAGGGCTTCGACATCACCTTCGCCCGCATCGGCACCGAGCGCGGCATCGCCATCGACACCTTCTACATCGAGAGCTCCGACCCGGCGAAACCCGCCGACGAAGAGCGCCTCCTCGAACTGCGCGAAGTCCTCACCGGCATCATCAAGCCCGCCGAAGACGCCGCCGCCGCGAGCTAAGGCCGGATTTTCTTACTGGAGGCCGCAGAAAACGCGGGGAATTGTAGGGCGGGGATTCCCATTCCCGCCTTTCTTATTTTCTACAGGAGGCAACGGAGGAGACAGAAAACAGGGATTACCCGGGACAGCCAGATCTCAGTTCCCTCCGTTGCCTCCTGTAAAACCCTCTGTCCGCGGCCGTGATTTCTCCGCGCCCTTCGCGTCCTCCAGTAAAAAAATCCGCCCACCTCGGGAGCGCCGGCGTCCGGCCGGCATTCCGCAAACAGAAGTTGCCCCCGCGGACCCAAGTCGAAGACTCCCCGCGTGGAATCCTACCCGTCGCCTGCGACTGACGCCGCCATCCTGCCGGCGCTCTACCGCATTGCCGCCTTGGCGACCGGCCCGGCCGAGCACACCGCCGTGGCGCGCGCGGCCCTCGCGGCCGTGATGGAGGCCCTCCGCGCCGACGGCGGGTCCCTGCTGATCATCAACCCCGAGAGCAACCGGTTGGAATTTGAAGCCACCCATCAGCTCAATGTCGGACCCGGTTCGCCCGGCTTGGAGCTCGGCCAAGGGCTCCCTGGTTGGGCCGCCCTGCACGGCCAGCCGATCCTGGTCGGCCAAGTCGCGCAGGACAATCGCTACCGGCCCATGCGCGATGCCACCCAATGCCAGATGGCGGCGCCCCTCGCGGTCGACGAACGCATCCTCGGCGTCATCGCCCTCGATCGCGACGCACCGGACAGCTTTACCGAGGCCGACCTCGCCCGGCTCATTCGGCTGGCCGACGAAACCGCGCGCGTCCTGCGCCGACTGTGGCTCCTGGAGCAACTGGAGGGCAAGGGCCGCCAGCTCGAAACGCTCATCACCACGGGACAGTCGCTGGTCGGCAAACTCGAGTCGCAGGAACTCTTCGACTCCCTCACCCGCGACGCCTGCCACATGCTGGGCGGGCGCTCCGCCGCGCTTTTTCTGCACGACAACGCCCGCGACACGGTCCGCTGCGTGTCGCTGCACACCCCCACCGGGGTCGCCGCCCCCACCGGCGACCTTCCCGCCGACTCCTGCCTCGTCGCCGCCACCGTCCGCACCTCGCGCCAGACCGAGTTCGGCGACATCCAGTCGCCGGAGTTCCGCTCCCTCGCCGATCTGCCGGACGACCCCGCACTGCACTCCGTGCTGATCACGCCGTTGATCTACGAGCACGACGTCCTCGGCGTGCTCGCCCTGTTCAGCGAGCGCGTGCAGCGCTTCGACAACGACGCCAAACGCCTCTGCGCCGGCCTCGCCAACCTGGGCGCCGTGGCCTTGGAGAATGCACGGCTCTACGCCCGCGTCTTCCAAAGCGAGGAGACCCTCCGCAAGAACGAGCAGCTCACCACCCTCGGCCTGCTCGCCGCCGAGATCGCGCACGAGATCCGCAACCCCCTCACCGTGCTCAAGCTCCTGCACGGCGGCCTCGGGCTCGACTTCCCCGAACACGACCCGCGGCGCACCGACATGCGCGTGATCAGCGAGAAGCTCGACCAGCTCGAGGCCATCGTCATGCGCGTGCTGCAGTTCGGCAAATCACCCTCCTCCGGCCTGCATTCGCGCTGGGCGATCGTCGACATCGTCAACGACACCCTCGTGCTCGTCCGCCTCAAGCTCGCCCAGGCCAAGATCCGCCTGCACTTCGAGACCCCCGGCGTCTCGCCCGTGGTCGAGGGCCACAAGGGCCAGCTGCAGCAGGTCCTGCTCAACCTCATTCTCAATTCCACCCACGCCATGCCCGACGGCGGCACGATTTCGCTGAGCGTCGGCACGCGCGACCAAGCCGGCCTGCCCTGCGCCACGCTCGACATCATCGATACCGGCAACGGCATCCCGCCGAACATCGCCAACCGCATCTTCGACTCCTTCCTCTCCGGCCGCCCCGACGGCACCGGCCTCGGCCTCGCCATCGCCAAGCGCATCCTCCTCAGCCACCGCGGCGACATCGCCCTCGCCGCCACCGGCCCCGGCGGCACCACCATGCGCATCACCCTCCCGCTCGCACACTAACCCTGCCTAATCGTTCTCGTTCTCTTAATCTTTCTCTTTCTCTTGGGGTATTTTACGGAAGGAGAAAGAGAAAGATTAAGAGAACGAGAACGACCCCAGCCCCACTCCACCTTTAGCCATGCCCAACCCCGCCCGCCAGCGCCGCACCCTCCTCATCGTCTGCACCGCCCTAGTCGTCGGCGCCGTTTTCTTAATCGTCCTCCCCCTCAAACTCCCCCTCCCCCTCCGCTTCGGCCTCGCCAGCGTCGACCTCATCGCCGCCGCC
>JBMSWZ010000371.1:0-2485 GCA_049425105.1 Cephaloticoccus sp. | reverse complement strand
CCTGATCGGGGGTTTGGGTGAGTCGCACGTCGGCGAGACCCTCGGCGGCTTGGGGGCCTTCGTGGTGCTGGCCGTGGTGGTCGGATTGCTGGCGGTGCCGTGGCTGTTGCGGCGATTGGCCAACTCCGCGAGCGAGGAGTTGCAGACGCTGGTGGTGGCGGGGCTAATGCTCGGGCTGGCGCTGACGGCGCAGCGCGCGGGCTACTCGCTGGCGATGGGCGCGTTCATTTTGGGTTCGATCGTGGCGGAGACGCCCCAGCGCGGGCAGGTGGAGCGCGTGTTTGAGGGCATGCGCGACGTCTTCAGCGCGGTATTCTTCGTGTCGATCGGCATGCAGATCGACGTGCGCCTGCTGGGCGAGGCGTGGCTGCTGGTGATCGGCGCGTCCGTGGTGGCGCTGGCGGCGCGCACGGTGGGCGGCACCTGCGGCATGCTGGTCACCGGCGTGAAACTGCGCGAGGCGGTGCGCGTCGGGCTGATCATCACGCCCATCGGCGAATTTTCATTCATCATGGTGCAGCTCGGCGTCGCGGCTGGGGTCGTGCCCGAGCGGTTCCAAGCCGTGGCGGTGGGCTTGTCGTTGGTCACCGCGCTGGTGGCGCCGCCGCTGGCGAAGCATTCGGGCGTGATCAGCGACTGGATTGCCGGCAAGCAGCCGGCGTGGTTTGGGGACTGGCTGGGCGCGTATGACGGCTTTCTCGAACGGCTGCGGGTGCACCAGCAGAAGAGCGTGCTCTGGCAGCTCAGCCGCAAGCGCATCATCCAGATCACCATGGAGGTGCTGCTGGTGACGGGCCTGCTCCTTTTCTCCGAGCCGATGTTCAGCGTGGTGCGCTATTTCCTGCCGGGTGAGACCCTCTTCCCCGGCGCACCGCAGCTGATCTTCTGGGGCACGCTCACAGTGGTCGTGCTCTTGCCGCTGATCGCGATCTGGCGCAACGCCTCGGCGCTGGCGCTGATTTACGCCGAGATGAGCAGCCTCGGCAATCCGCGCCTGGCGCGGTTGCGCCCTTACCTGGAGGCCGGTTTCAAAATCGTGGCGGCGGTGCTGCTGTTCATCTGGCTCAGCGCGATCGTGCCGATCAGCGGCATGGGCAGTTGGATGCCGGTGGTGGCCTTGGTCATCGCGGTGGGCGCGGTCTTCCTCTTGCGGCGAAAGCTCATCTACTGGCACAGCGTGCTCGAGGTGGAACTGCAGGAGCGCTTGGTCCCGGCTGGCCGGCCGATGGACGGCACGGCGCCCCCGATTCTCGCCCAACATGGCGAGTGGCAGCTGACGTTGACCGAGTGCCTGGTGCCGGATCGGGCGGATGTGCGCGGGCGCACCCTGGGGGAACTTGGGCTGCGCGCGCGGACCGGCTGCATGGTGGTGCGCGTGGAGCGCCAGGGCGTCGTGGTGGAGACGCCGCCGGCGGATTTCGCTTTGTTTCCGCGTGACCGGGTGCTGTTGCTGGGGACGCCAGAGCAGGCGGCGGCAGGCAAGGCTTTCGTGGCCCAGGTCACGACCGACGCCGAGCCGGCGGAAATCGACGACGTCACGATGGAGGCGGTCGATGTGCCCGAGGGCAGTCCGCGCGCCGGTTGCACCCTGGCCGATTTGGCCCCGGCGAAGGCCGTGGGCGTGCAGGTGGCGGGCATCAACCGCGGCGGCGCGCGCATCCTGAACCCGGGCGGCGAGGTGAAGCTGTTGCCCGGCGACGAGGTGCTGGTGCTCGGCACGGCCGAGCAGGTGCGGGCCTTCGAATCGTGGCTGGCCGCACCGGCCGGCGGCGCCGCGACATGAAATAGGCGCGCTCCGAATGGGGCGCGCCGATGGGACAGCTGAGCGGGCGGTTAGCTGGAGGAGGAGTCGGAATCCTTTTTGGCGTCGGACTTCTTCGCTTCGCCGGCGGAGTCCTCTTCCTTGCTCGCCTTCTTGAATTCCTTGATGGACTGACCGAGGCCCTTGGCGAGACCCGGCAGCTTGGCGCCGCCGAAGAGGACCAGCAGAATGACCAAAATGACGATCAGTTCGGGGGTGCCGAGGCCGAAAATGGCCAGCGTGCCCGCGAAGACTGAGGAGAGAGGTTCCATGGTGGGCACGGTAGGGGGCCGGCTGGGGCTGTAAAGCGGGAAAGCGGCGACTGCCGGGCGGTCAGTCCGACTGGGAAGCACCCGCGGCGGCGGCGCGCACCGCGGCCAGCACAGCGCCGATTTCCTTTTCCAATTCCGTCCAAAGCTGACCTGAGCGGGCAATGTCGGGATTGGTGGCCGCGAGGTTTTCGATTACCCGGAGCAAGTCGACGGCGGCGGTGGCCCCCACCAAAAGCAGGGTGGTGCGGAGTTTGTGCACAGTGGGCACGGCGGCGGCGGCACGAGACGCCATGAGCTGTCGGTCTGCCAGACTACGCCTTGCCGGGAAAACACCACCCAGGCGCCGGCGGGCGACGGCGTGGCTTGGGTCGTGATCGCGCCCAGGTCCTCGCCAAAGTTGTCCACGCGATAG
>JBMSWZ010000370.1:0-2486 GCA_049425105.1 Cephaloticoccus sp. | reverse complement strand
GTCTTCTTGTTCGGCCTCCGCGAGCATGAAGATGTCGGGCTTCGCCTGCTCGAGGCAGGCGCGCCAGTCGGTGAAAACGCGGTCGGCCGGGATCGCGCAACGCGAGATCACGTCCTGCATCTCGCGCGGGTCGTGGTGCGAGATGCCGACAATCTCGGCGTTACGCTCGCCGTGCGCGCACGCGAGCAAGTGGTCCATGTGCCGGAAATCAAAATTGATGCCGGCGATGCGCCATTTTTTACGGGAAGGCATAGGGAATGAGTTTTTAACCGCGAAGGGACGCGAATTTACGCGAAGAGCCGGAGGTTGGGGAACGCTGATTGGCGCTGATTTACGCTAATAAGACTGAGTCAGAATCAGCGCCGATTAGCGTCCATCAGCGCTCCAAAAATTTCCGGCCCTTCGGGTTTTGAGTTCAGGCTTTCCAGGTGGCGGTGAAGGTGTAGCGGCCGGCGGCGAGGGTGAACATGCCGGGGCCGGTGGCGGTGACGCCGGCGGCGGAGGCGGCAGGTTTGCCACCTTCGGTGATTTTGGCGTCCGCCGGGACGTGGAACGTGGCGGTGGCGGTGGTGTTGGCCGGCACCGTGACCTGCCAGTCGAAGCGGTTGCGGCCAAGTTTCCAGCTGCTCGCCACCTTGCCGTGCACGGTTTGCAGGTGACCGTGGGCGCGGGTGAGTTCGCCGCCGGGTTGAGGGCGGAGCAGGATGTGTTTGTAGGCGGGCTGGGCGGGGTCGACGTCGATACCCGCGACAATCTGGTAGAGCCAACAGCCGATCGCGCCGTAGGCGTAGTGGTTGAACGAGTTCATGCCCTTGTCCTGGAATCCCTTTTCCTGGGTCCAGCCATCCCAGCGCTCCCAGATCGTGGTGGCGCCCTGGGTCACGGCATAGAGCCAGGACGGCCACTTCTTCTGGTGCAGGAGTTTGTAGGCGACATCCAGGCGACCAAATCGCGTGAGCACGTGCGGCAGGTAGGAGGCGCCGACGAAGCCGGTCGTCAGCAGATTGCCGCGTTGCTCGATGTCGCGCACGAGCTCCGCGACGAGTTTTTGCCGCAAAGCTTCAGGCGCGAGGTCGAATTGCAACGTGAGCACGTAGGCGGTCTGCGTCAGGCCGGTGACGAGGCCGTCGCCAGACACGTAGCGCTTTTGGTAGGCGGACCGGACTTGGCCGTGGAGCTTGGCGAAGGCCGCCGCGTCCTTGGTTTCACCGAGGACGCCGGCGATGCGCGCGGCGAGGTCGGTGCTGTAGGCAAAAAGGGCCGTGCCGATGAGGTCCTTGGGCGTGCCGCCGTCGACTTTGCTGCTGCCGTCGAGCGCGAGCCAGTCGCCGAAGCCCTGCCAGATGCCGAGGTCGGGATGCACGCGGATGAGGTTCGTCGCCCTGGCCTTGAGGTAGGCGATGAAGCGCTTGAGCGAACCGTAATGCGTGCGGAGGAGCGTGGTGTCGCCGTAGCAGAGGTAGACCGTCCACGGGCAGATAATACCGGCGTCGGCCCAGGCGGGTCCGCCGTCTGGCGGCACGCCGTTGACGTGGGGCACCACGGCGGGGAACTCACCGTCCGGGCCCTGCGCATCACTGATATCGCGCTGCCACTTGTTGAAGAAGCCGGCGACGTCGCGATTCCAGGCGGCGGTGCGAATGAAGACCTGCGCGTCGCCCATCCAGCCGAGGCGCTCGTTGCGCTGCGGGCAGTCGGTGGGGACCTCGATGAAGTTGCCGCGCTGGCCCCAGTCGATGTTGCGCTGGAGCTGATTGATGAGCGGGTCGTTGCAGTCGAAGTCGCCGGTGCGCGGCGTGTCGCTATGCAGCACGATGCCGGTTACGGCATCGGCGGTCATGTCGCCGACGTGGCCGGAAATTTCGACGTAGCGGAAACCGTGAAAAGTGAACTTGGGCTCGAAGGTCTCACCGGCGGGATCACCGCGGAGGATGTAGAAATCGGTGCAGCGCGCCGCACGGAGGTTGTCGACGTAGATTTGGTTGTCGGCCGGGTTGAGGATCTCGGCGTAGCGGATCTTCAACATCTGGCCGGCTTGGCCTTTCACGCGGAGGCGAATGCGTCCGGCAAGGTTTTGGCCGAGGTCAAAGATCCAGACCGGCTCCGGCCAGCCGTCTTGCTTGCGGGGCGGGGCGATGGGCTTGAGCTCCTGCGTGACGCGCACGAGCGGGCCGATGCTCGGCGAAATCGCGATCGACGGAGCGGGAAACTCCGTGACGGGCAGCCAGGCCTCGTCGTCATAGCCTGGAAGGTCCCAACCCGGGAGTTCGCGGCGTGCGTCGTGGGTCTCGCCCGCCATGATGTCATTCTCGATGATGGCGCCGGTGGTGGTTTTCCAGAACACGTCGGAGACGATTACGTCGGTCGAGCCGTCGCGATAGGTGATGACGAGCTGGGCGAGGAGTTTCGGTTGCTCGCCGTAATAGCCGCGCGAACGCCAACCGATGCGGCCGCTATACCAGCCGTCGCCGAGGATGGCGCCGGCG
>JBMSWZ010000369.1:0-2488 GCA_049425105.1 Cephaloticoccus sp. | reverse complement strand
GCGATCTGGTAAAAATTCTTCGGCAGGTCGCGATAGCTCGTGATCTCCGCCTTGATGAGCGGCGTGATGACCTCCTCGTGCGTCGGTCCCAGCACAAACTCCGGATCCTTGGCCAGGCGCTTGCCGTCGCCGGCCGTGTCGGCCCGGAACATGATCTCGCGGGTCGCCGTCCAGCGCGGGCCCTGCTGCCAATTCTCGGCCGGATGCAGATGCGGCATCCACAGCTCGATCGCGCCGGCGTGGTCCATCTCCTCCCGGCAGATCTCAGTGATCTTGCGCATCACGCGCTGCCCCAGCGGCAGGTAGGTGTAGAGACCGCCGCCAAGCTTGCGCACGAGCCCCGCGCGCACGAGGAGCTTGTGCGACGCGATCTCGGCATCAGCCGGGCTTTCCTTGAGCGTGGGGATGAAGAACTGGGACCAAAGTTTCATGGAGTCCGCCAGCGAAACAGCCGCCTCCGCTCGGAGCAAATTTATTTGCGCGCGCCAGGGCCCGCGCCGTAACTCCCCTCTCCCCAAATGAACTCACCCGCTCCCTTGCCCCCGCAGCGCCCGTGGCCCATGGGCAGGGTCGCCGCTGCCATCGTGGTATTCATCATCGGCTACACCTTCGTCACGCTGCACTACCGCAAGCCCAACCGCGCCTACGAGCCCTACAACGACCTCAAGACGCGCGGCCAGACCCACAACCTTCTCACCGCCGGTTTCCAACGCGTGCCACTCACCGCCGATCAACCGGCCGACACCGCCGCGGGTCCCGCCACGCCGTGGCCGCGGCTCGAAGCCGGGCGCACGGCCGGCGGCCTTCCGGCCGCGCTGAAGGACAGCCTCTTCGACCAACCCGCCCTGCCCTCGGGCTACACCGCCGCCTACGGTGCGACCACGATGAACGCCCTGCTCGGGCTCACCTTGGGCTTCGAATGCGACGCGGGCGACGCGCATCACCAACTCGCCGGCGCGTATCTCTACGTGCAGGGCGACCAGCTGATCATCGCACCCGAGGTTGAGCCGCTCGCCGGCGGGCTGACGACCCGACGCAACACCACCCATCTGCGCGTCGTGCTGCCGGGCGGCGTGCTTAAGCCCGGACGCTACCAAGTCCTTTTGGCCGGTCGGGATTCGTCCCTCACTTGGACCCTGCAAGTGAATTGACGAACGCCCCGACTTCCACGAGAACCTCCCGTCCCGCCATGACCAACGGCACGACCCAGCCGCCGGCCGGGGCCGCCACCACGCCGGCCCTAGCCACCACGATCAAACCCACGGACCTCCGTGGGATTCTGCAATACGTGCCCCGATTCCAGGGGCAGATCTTCGTGATCGCCTTCGACGGCTCGATCATCGCGGACGAGAATTTCAGCAATCTGCTGGTCGACATCGCCGTGCTGCGCAGCCTCGGCATCAAGGTCGTGTTGGTCCACGGCATCGGTCGCCAGATCCAGGAGCTCTCGCAACTCCGCAATATTCCCATCTCCGATGTCTACGGTGCCGGCGTGACTGACGCTGCCACCCTCGACCTCGCCATTCGCGCCTCGTCGCGCGTTTCGCACCTTATCCTCGAAGGTCTGGCGCAGAACAACCTCAAGGGTGTGATCACCAATTCAGTGCGCGCTCTCCCGATGGGCATCATCAAGGGCGTCGACCACCAGCTCACCGGCAAGGTCGAGCGCATCGACAAGGATTTCATCAACAGCCTGATCAAGGATCAGGTCATTCCCGTCATGGCCCCGCTTGCCTTTGGCCCCGACGGCCGCTCGCTGCGCGTGAACTCCGACCTTCTCGCCGCCGAGCTGGCCGAGGCGCTGCACGCCACGAAAATCATCTACCTCACCCCCCAGCCGGGTCTTGTCATCAACGGCGAGCTGCGGCCGCAGATCTCCGTCGAGGTCCTGCGCAAACAGGTGGCCGAGGCCCCTGACCAGATCGCCGAACTCTGCCGCTCCAAGGCGCTCAACGCCGTGCGCGCCATCGACACGGGCACGCCCCGCGTGCACATCGTCGACGGCCGGCTCTTCGACAGCCTCCTTAACGAGATCTTCTCCAACGAGGGCGTCGGCACCCTGATTTACGGCAACGACTACCAGCAGATCCGCAAGGCCACGCGGCGCGACGTGCGTTTCATCTACAGCCTCACCCGCGCCGCCGTGAAGCGCGAGGAACTCGTGCACCGCACCCAGCAGGCCATCGAAAAGAACATCGACCAGTTCTACGTGTTCGAGATCGACGAGAACATCATCGCCTGCGTCACCCTCATCTTCTATCCGCAGCACCCGCAACTGGCGGAGATCGGCTCGCTCTACGTGATGCCGTTCTATCACAACCGCGGCATCGGTAAAAAGATGGTGGAATACGCCTGCCTCATGGCCAAGGAACGCGGTGCCACGCGCATCGTCGCCCTGTCCACACAGAGCTTCGGTTTCTTCATCAACGTCCTGGGCTTCGCCGAGACCGACAAGTCCGTCCTGCCCGACAGCCTGGCTGTCGGGCAG
>JBMSWZ010000368.1:0-2492 GCA_049425105.1 Cephaloticoccus sp. | reverse complement strand
GGGCGATCCTGGGCGCCCAGATGTGCGTGCGGGGGCGGGCGGGGGCGCGGAGCCCGTGGGGCGGCGTGATCGCCGCACTGCTCACGGTCGCGGTGAGCGAGGTGTCCTTTGCCCGGAACTACAACGAACCGATGTTCCTCGGTCTCTTCGTCCGGTGGTTGTTTGTCAGCCCGACCTTCTTTTTCGGCCTGGTCTTCTGCGGTGCGCTGCTCATTGCGATCGGGCTCTGCGCGCGGCGGACGCGGTGCGGAGTCCGGGAATACGTCTGGCTGCTGCTCCTCGGCGCCGCGGGCACGGGGGCGAAGGGCACGATGCTGCCGGTCGTGCTGGCGGCGCTGGGCCTGTGGGCGTTGTGGCGCTGGCGGCGCGAGCGGCGGCTGCCGTGGCGGCTCGTGGGGTTTGGCGTGTGCCTGAGCGCGGCGTTTCTCCTCGTTTACATGCCGACGATGTCGGCGTGGCGGACAGGGGACGCGGCGTTCCGTCCGTTCCACGTCTTCGAACTCGCGTCGTTCTGGAAACACAATCTGGCGCCCTGGCAGCAGGCCCTGGGCGAGTGGCTGCCGGTGTCCGTGGCCAAACCCCTCGGCACCCTCGCGTGCGCGGCGGTGGTGTTTGCCGGCACCTGCGGCGTGCGGCTGCTCGCGTTGCCATACCTGCTGTGGGGCGACCGCCGGCGGCGTGACGCGCGGCTCGTGGGATGGATCGGCGCCTTCCTGATGGCGAGCGCGGGCATGGGGATGCTGATGGGGCTGAACAGCCACGGTGAACTCTACGTGCTGTTGATGATGCGGGTGCCGCTGGCGGTCCTGTCGGCGGGCTTCTGTCTCGCGGCGTCGCGGCGCATCGTTCGGTGGTGGCGGGACGAGGATCCGGCCGCCGGTCCGGTTTTCGTGACGCGATTGACGCGCGGGGTTCGGCGCACCCTTGTGGCAGGTGCGCTGAGCCTCTGCATCGGAGCCCTGGCGGTGCAGACGTCGTTGTGGTGGCTGCGCAACAGTTCCGGCCTGCGCGACCTCCTGCGCACGCCGGTGGACATCCAGCCGGACCGCTACATGCAGGAGTTGCAGGACGCGCTGCTCTGGGTGCGCCAGCACACGGAGAGCAACGCGGTGCTGGTGGCCAACGCGTGCACGCCCGAGAACATGAAGAAGGATCACTGGGGGGCGCTGGACCGGACGCTGACCGGCGTGCACTTCTACTACTCCGCGCTTTCGGAGCGGCGCATGTGGTTCGAGGGGCCGAACTATGTGCTCGATACGACCCGGCTGCGGCTACGCGCTCGCCTGGCGTCGAATTTTTTCTATCGCCGGCAGCCGCTCCCTTCGGACTGGGTGAGCGCCGCTCCCACGTACGTGCTTCTGGACCGCAGCCTGGCCGACGGCGCCGAGGTGAGTCTGCCGGTCGGACGGCTCGTCTTCTCCAATTCGCGCATGGAGATCTACCGGTTGTCGGAAACCAAACCGCTGCCCGGCCTCGAAGTGGCCGCGGCGGATGGCGCCCTGGATTGAGGGCGCCGGGAGCGCGGCCCCCCGCGTCCCGTAGGCCGCCTGCTTGCAGGCGCTCGGAAGCGTCCGCAAGCGGACGGCCTACAAAGTCCAAACTCTGCGTCTCGTTTGTATTATGCGGTCTGGCGCGTCAGAATGGCCTGCCGTCCGCCTTCGTGCCGCAGAGGCTGACCTCGAGCCCGAGTTCCGCGGCGAGTGCGGCCTTGGCGTACAGGGCGAGGTCGGCTTCCCTGGCGGAATTCGCGTAGGCGACGTGGATGTGGTTGGCCTGGTGGCGCGCCATCATCTGGTCGCGCGTCACGCCATAGGTCACGGCGTGCATGATCGGCCACTGGACGGTCGTCTCCTTCCAGCGGCGCTCCGTCTCCTCGCGCGGGAGCGGGATGACCTTGGCGCGGCCGAGGTCCATCTTGAGTTTCCCCTCGGCGACGAAGACGCGGCTCCAGACGATCTCGCCCGGTTTCGCGATGCCACGGACCGTGCCGCCGCCGAGCCGGAAGTACATCGGCGGCTGGCGCAGCGAGTCGGTGCCCTTGTATCCACCAATATGATGCGCGGGCGGGGCGCTGCCGGAGATGAGGAAGACCCAGACGTACTCGCCGGTGGTGCCGCTGTGGTCGCGATCTCCCCAGCGCAGGTCGTGGAGCGTGTTCTCGACCGGCTGGCCCAGGGCGCGGTGGATGCGGTTCGTGAAGAGCCCGTCGAGGCCGGCGCACTCGTCGACTTCGTTGAAGTGCGTGACCGGCTCGCCGGGCCGGATGACCTTGCCGGCGGCGTTCTTCACCGACGGGCGGTCGCTGTTGTTGAGGAGGCCCTCGACGAGGTCGCTCGCGGGCAGGAGGTCCTTCAACCCCTGCTGGTACTGGATGCCGATCGTCTCGCAGCCGAACTCGTCGGCGATGCGCACGGCGGCGATGTAGGTCTTGCACTGCCACAACACCTGGCGCTCGGTGAGCTCGGTCGCCTCGTCGGTGCCGAGATGGAACG
>JBMSWZ010000367.1:0-2493 GCA_049425105.1 Cephaloticoccus sp. | reverse complement strand
CTTGCTCCCGACCGGCCATGCGCTACGAACAGGATTTGATCACCATGGGGGCGGGCCGCGGCCGGGTCGTCTCCCCATCACACGGGAGACCCGGCGATGCGGATTGAACATCCGCGCGAATTCGAGCGGCTCGGCGCAGTGCGCATCTACGGGCTGCAGAAAGTCTACAAACTGGACGCCGGGCCCACGATGCCGGACGACGACCCGCATGCGCCGGTGCGGCAGGTGTCGAGCGATGCGCTGCACGAGATTGAATCCCGCATGGCCATCGTCGTGCCCGTGCGCAACGAGCGCCTGAAGCTCATCGAGGGCGTGCTGGTGGGCATTCCCCATCCCTGCCTGGTGATCGTGGTGTCGAACAGCTCCCGCGCGCCGACGGACAAGTTCTACCTCGAGCAGGAGTCGATCACCAATTTCGGGCGTTTCACGCGCAAGCAGGTCGTGGTGGTGCACCAGAAGGACCCCGACATTGCCGCGGCCTTCGCGGCGGCGGGTTACACCGACATCCTCGGGGACGACGAGCTGGTGCGCAACGGCAAGGCTGAGGGCATGATCATGGGCTCGCTGCTGGCCAAGCTGATGGGGCGCGAGTTCGTGGGCTTCGTCGACAGCGACAACTACTTCCCCGGCGCCGTGAATGAATACGTGCGCGAATACGCCGCGGGCTTTCACCTGAATCCCAGCCCGTTCTCGATGGTGCGGATCTCGTGGCACTCGAAGCCGAAGGTGGTGGAGAACTCGCTCTACTTTGCGAAGTGGGGCCGCAGCTCGCGGCAGACCAACCAGTTTCTCAACATGCTGGTCAGCCACTACACCGGCTTCGAGACGGAGATCGTGAAGACGGGCAACGCCGGCGAGCACGCGCTCACGGTCGACCTGGCGATGGCGCTCGACTACGCCACCGGCTACGCGGTCGAGACGTTCCACTACGTGCACCTGCTGGAAAAATATGGCGGCATCCTGCATGAGGACGAGACCGAGGAGGAGATGCGGCGGCTGGTGAAGATCGCCCAGATCGAGTCGCGCAACCCGCACCTGCACGAGGTCAAGGGCGACGAGCAGGTCGAGGACATGATCGCGGCGTCGCTCAGCACCATCTATCACTCCAAGCTCTGCCCGGAGTCGCTGCGCGAGGAGATCGAGCGCGAGCTTCGGCGGCGAAATTACCTGAAGGAAGGGGAGGCCCTCACGCCCATGCGGATCTACAAGAGCCTCGACCGGATGAACTTTAACCGCTTCGGCGAGTTGGCGGCGAAGGCGATCACCCGTGAGAACGGTTCCTCGGTGACCGTGCCGGTCCGCGCTCCCGTCGCCTTGCCCGCATGAACCCGGCCGGGGCATCCGCCGGGCGCCGGTTGTGGTTCACCGATCTCGACGGCACACTGTTGGAATGCGGCACGTATTCACCCGCGACGGCGCGGCCGGCGCTGGCCCGCCTGGTCGCCGCGGGCGTGCAGGTGGTGTTTTGCTCGTCGAAAACGGCGGCGGAGCAGCGCGCGTTGCGGGCGGAGCTGGGGTTGCCGGGCATCTGGGAAATCGTGGAAAACGGCGCGGCCATCACGGTCCCGGGCGAGGCTGCATCGGCGCTGACTGGGGAGTGGGTCCCCGTGCCAGAGGAGCCGGCCCGCCGATGCCACGGGCTGGGCCTGCCGCGGGCGGCCATCGTCGAGCGACTGGCGCGGGTGCAGGCGCGCACGGGCTTGGCGTTGCGCGGTTACCGCGACCTCACGGATGAAGCACTGGCCGTACTCACGGGCTTGCCGGTGGCAGTCGCGGGTCGCGCCCGGCAGCGGGACTATAGCGAAACCTTGGTCGACGACCTGTCCGACGAAGCCTGGCGGCAACTCGCCCCGGAGTTTGCTGCAGAGGGTTTGGAGTGCCGTCACGGCGGGCGGTTTCACACCGTGACCGGGGCCGGCACGGACAAAGGCGCGGCGGTGCGATGGCTCACCGCGCGGGCCGCACCCGCGGCCACCGTGGGCGTGGGTGACAGCGCGAATGACCGGCCGCTGCTCGCGGCGGTGCAGCAGGCGTTTTTGGTCGCCCGGCCGGACGGCACCTGGGCTGAGCTTGATCTGCCGGGTGTGACGAGTGTGGCCGGGTGCGGCCCGGCGGGATTTGTGGCCGTGGCGGCAAGGTTGCTCGCCCGGGGCCAGGGTTAGGCCCGGTTGCTCTTGACCCCGGGTGGGGGCGAAGGCGTGCTGGGTCGGCGCGAGTGCCTTCTATGCAGGGAATCGACTTCATTCAGGATCTGGCGGTGGTGATGTTGGTGGCGGGCCTGGTCGGCTGGGTCTGCCATCGGCTGGGCTTGTCCGTGATTGTCGGCTTCCTGGCGGCGGGCATGATGATCGGCCCGTTCACGCCGCCGTTCTCGCTCGTGACGGACAGCGGGCGCATCGAAACCCTGGCGCAGATCGGGTTGGTGTTCCTCATGTTCTCGATCGGCATGAAGCTGAGCCTGCGGAAACTCCGGCGGCTCGGCTGGCCCATGGT
>JBMSWZ010000366.1:0-2508 GCA_049425105.1 Cephaloticoccus sp. | reverse complement strand
CGACGGAAACCAATGCGGGCTCGCCGCCGACTTGATGGCGTCGACCGCCACCTGCAGGTTGCCGTCGGTGCGATTCTTGAAGCCCACCGGCATCGACAGGCCCGAGGCGAGTTCGCGATGCACCTGGCTTTCGACCGTGCGCGCGCCGATCGCGCCCCACGACACGAGGTCGGCGTAATACTGGCCGAGCGTGGTGTCCAAAAACTCCGTCGCCACCGGCAGGCCCAAACCCGTGACGTCGATCATGAGTTGCCGCGCCAACCGCAGACCGCGGTCGATCTCGTAGCTGCCGTCGAGCCCGGGGTCGTTGATCAGGCCCTTCCAGCCCACGACGGTGCGGGGTTTTTCAAAATACACGCGCATCACGACCAGCAGGTCGCGGGCGTAGAGCGGCGCGACCTCGCGCAACCGCCCCACATAGTCCTTCGCCGCCTCGGGGTCGTGGATCGAGCACGGGCCCACCACGACGAGCAGGCGGTCGTCCGCGCCGGTCAAGATCGCCTCGATCTCGCGCCGGCTGCGGGCCACCAGGTCCGCGCGCGCATCGTCCAACGGCAGCTCGGTCTCGAGCACCGCCGGCGCCACCAGTGGTTTCGTGGCGACGATGCGCAGGTCGGCGGTTGAGGGGTGCATGTCAGACTCCCAGGGCGGCCCGCGCCGCGGCGACGCGCGGCGTGTCGGCGAGTTCCAGTCCGCAAGGTCAGGCAGGCCAGTGAGGCCGCTTCGCGCGCGGCGGACTGGCGGAAGGCGGCGGCAAACGCCGGGGCCAGGTCCGACAACTGCTCTGGCGCGAGCACATTCTTCTCCGCGAGAAACAGCGTGGCCGAGGCCCCGAGGGTCTCGAGCCAATCCTCGGGCGAGGGCGGCGCGGCGTAGGGCAGGGCGGCGGCGCCGTCCGACCACTCCATGAACTGGCGCACATAGTCGTGCAGCTTGGCGAGCTCGGTGGCGGCGGTCGCGGGCGTCCAGCGCAGGGCGATCTGCTTGCGCTCGCGGAATTTCTTCACCTCCCACACGCGCAGGAGGAGCTCGTAGTCTCCGGCCTTCTGTCGCAGCGCGCCGGTGAAAATATAATCAAGCTCCACGCCGGCGGTGTCGACGAGTTGCCGCAGGTTGTCCGTCGACCACTCGACGTGAAAGAGCGCGTAGTGCCCCGGCGTCCCGGGCTGGCTGTTGACGCCCAGCGCGGCCATCGCGGCGTAATGCGGCGAGTAGGAAAACGTTTCGGCGAGCCACAGCGGCAGGGCGCGACTGAGCCGGCCCATCTCGTCCTCCGGTTGCTCGGCGATTTTGGGATCCACACCTGGCAGCGCGAGCTGGGCGAAGGCCACCTGCCGCACGCGGCCGGTCGGCTTGGGAAACAACTCCCCGGCCGCATCGAGCCCATAGGACCAGATCGGCTTGCTGATGGTGACGAGGCTGATCTGCGCTTTCGCGGCCGCCTCGGGGTCGCCGCCCGCAGGGGCTTCGTCGCCATAGGACTGGCCGGTGGCCATGAGGTCGGCGAGCGCATTGGAAAACCCATGCAGGCGTTCCTCCAAGTCGGGCCGGTTCAGCGCAAACAGGATGTCGAGCACATGCTGCGCGGCGTCCGTGTTGCGCAACGCCAGGTAGGCCTGGAGCAAATTGAGTCCCGTCGCTGGACCGTGGCGCTCCGCATCGTAACGCGGTCCCACCAGCTCGGTGATTTCGTGCAGACAGCCGTTGACGCCGAGGTCGCCGGAGATGGTCACGAGGATGTCGGCCCGGTCACCCGCCGCAGCCAGCACCTCCTCATAAATCGCCACGGCCGCGGGCACCTCCTTGGCCTCGAGCTTTTCCCGCGCCGCCACGAGGCGCGGCATCACGCTGCCCCCGGCGGGGCTTGACGCCGGCTCGGCGGCGGGCTCGGGCGCCGGTTCGCGGGCCGGTTGCTCCGGCGGGCGCGATCCAAACATGCGGTCAAAAAGTCCCATAAGCCGCCACGAAAGACCGGCCCGCCACGGCTGGCGAATCGAAACTCGCGGCCGGCCGGGACATCTTCTGCACGCGAGGAGCCGTAGCTGACGCGATTACGCGCCGGGGCCGGGAGCCACCAAATCGGTCCAGGCCGTCCCCGTCCGCGCCTCCACGGTCGCCAGCACCTTGGGCACATACATCTGCGTCTCGGCCGGCAAGGCGCGCGCGATCGCCGCGTAGGTGGTCGCCCCGTGCAGCTCAAGGGTGCGGCGCACGCGGCCCGGGCCGGCGTTGTAGGCCGCCAAGGCCAAGGCCCAGTCGCCGAAGCGACCATGCAGCTGCCGCAGGTATTTCGCCGCCGCGCGCGCCGACTTCTCCGGGTGCGTGCGCTCATCCGGCAAGAAGGTGCTCAAGCCCATGTCCTGCGCCGTGCCAGGCATGAATTGGAACAGGCCGCGCGCGCCCACCGGACTGCGGGCGGCGGGGTTGAACGACGACTCGACTTCCGCGAGCCAGGCCAGCGCCTCGGGCACGCCTTCCGCCGCAAACGCCGCGCGCAGCGACGGCAAC
>JBMSWZ010000365.1:0-2509 GCA_049425105.1 Cephaloticoccus sp. | reverse complement strand
GGGCAACCTGCACGGCCGATACTACTGGTATCAACTCGAAGGCGTGCGCGACGCGACCGGTCATTTCGACCGCGGGTTCAAGGTGCTCGACCCCTACGCGCTCGCGACCGTGAACCACACCGGGCCCGGCATCGTGATCGACCGGGCGCGGCTGGAGGCGCCCGACCGCAGCTTCGTCGCGCCGCAGTGGCAGGATCTGGTGATCGCCGAGGCCCACGTGCGCGACCTGACCGCGCATGCGCCGGTGGCGATGTCGGCCGAGGAGCGCCAAGGCTTCACGGGCCTGCGCAAGTGGGTCGAAAGCCCGTCCTTCCATCTCGCCCGCCTTGGGGTGAACTGCGTGGAGCTGCAGCCGGTGCAGGAATTCGACAACCGCACGCGGGAGGAATACCACTGGGGCTACATGACCGTGAACTGGTTTGCGCCGGCCAGCGGGCTTTCGCTCAACGCCGCGGAGGCCTCCGGCATCGCGGAGTTGCAGGCGCTGGTCGCGGCGTTCCACCGGCGCGGCATGGCGGTGATCCTCGATGTGGTTTACAACCACCAGGGCGAGCCGGCGCATCTGCTCTTCATCGACAAGCTCTACTATTTCGAACTCGACGCACAGGGCGAACTGTCGAACTGGAGCGGTTGCGGCAACGACCTGCGGACCCACGCCGCAATGGCCAAGCGGCTGATCATCGATTCGTGCCGCCACCTGATCGAGGTTTTCGGCGTCGACGGCTTCCGGTTTGACCTCGCGGAACTGCTCGGACCCGACGTGCTCGTCGACATCGAAGTGGCGTTGAAGCGGGTGAAGCGCGATGTGATCCTCATCGCCGAGCCGTGGAGCTACCGCGGGCACATCGCGGGCGCGCTGCGCGACACGGGCTGGGCTTCGTGGAACGACGGCTACCGCGATTTCCTGCGCGACTACGTGCGCGGCGGCAGCACGGCCGAGGCCTTCGAGTATTTCGTCAAGGGTTCGCCGTGGTATTGGGCCAAGTGGCCGGCGCAGACCATCAACTACACCGAGTCGCACGACGACCGCGCGTGGATCGACGTCATCACCGAGAACCCGCACCACAACGGCCAGGCGCCCACCGCCGCCGACCGCCGGCGCACGCACCTCATGGCCGCGGTGCTGTTCTCCTCGATCGGCATTCCCATGCTCGCCGCGGGCCAGGATTTCATGCGCTCAAAGGGGGGCGTGAACAACACCTACCAGCGCGGCGACCTCAACGCCCTCGATTACCGCCGGCTTTTCCGCTACCCGGGCACGCACGGCTACTTCGCCGACTGGATTGCGTTTCGCCGCAGCGCCGACGGTCAATTGCTGCGTCATTGGGAACGGCCGGGCGAGGGTTTCTTCCGGGTGTATCACGCGCCGGACAGCACCGCCTGCGCGGTGGTCTACAATTTCGACGGCTCCCGCGGACGCGACCGATTGCTGTTTGCCGTCAATCCCACGACCAACGACCTCACCATCCCGCTGGGCGAGACCCTCCCGGCGGCGGCAAATTGGGAGCAAGTCGCCAACCACGAGCGCTTCCTTCATGGCGAGGGCCTGGCCCAGCCGGTCGAGAGCGAGCTGTTTCTTCCCGCCCTCGGCTGCGGGCTGTGGATCGGGCGGCGATGACACGACAAAACCGTCAAAACCCTTGCCACCCCAGACCCTCCCGCTTCATTCATACCTTTCCGCGCCCGCGCGGCATCCCTTTCCTCAATCAGAAATCAACCCATAGAATCGGAGTCTCCCATGGCAGTTAAAGTAGGCATCAATGGTTTCGGCCGCATCGGCCGCCTCGTATTTCGCGCGCTCGTCGAGCAGGGCCTGCTCGGCACCACGCTGGACGTCGTCGCCGTCAACGACCTCGTCCCCGCCGACAACCTCGCCTACCTGCTCAAATACGACACCACCCAGGGTCGTTTTGCGGGCACGGTGACCAGCGAGAAGTCCGCGCCGGACGTGGCCGAGGACGACGTGCTCGTGGTCAACGGCCACAAGATCAAGGTGCTCGGCGAGAAGGCCGGTCCCGCCGCCCTCCCGTGGAAGGCGCTTGGCGTTGACCTCGTCATCGAGTCCACCGGCCTCTTCACCGAGGCGGCTAGGGCCAAGGGTCACATCGACGCCGGCGCCGAAAAGGTCATCATTTCCGCCCCGGCCAAGGGCGAGGACATCACGGTCGTGATGGGCGTGAACGACGACAAGCTCGACCTTGCCAAGCACAGCATCATTTCCAACGCCTCCTGCACGACGAACTGCCTCGCGCCGGTCGTCTCCGTCCTCCTCAAGGAGGGCTTTGGCATCGAGGAAGGCCTCATGACCACGGTCCACTCCTACACCGCCACGCAGAAGACCGTGGACGGCCCGTCGAAGAAGGACTGGAAGGGCGGCCGCACGGCGGCGCAGAACATCATCCCGTCGACCACCGGCGCAGCGAAGGCCGTGGCGCTCGTGCTGCCCGAGGTGAAGGGCAAGCTCACCGGCATGGCCTTCCGCGTGCCGACCCCGACGGTGTCGGTGGTG
>JBMSWZ010000364.1:0-2514 GCA_049425105.1 Cephaloticoccus sp. | reverse complement strand
CATCGGCATGGCGCACCAGGTCGATGGTTTCGGCGTGCACCTCGGCGTCGAGCCGATCCGCCAGGTAAAGCTGCACGGCGCTGGCGCGGGGCGCGAAGAGCCGGAACGTGGTCTGGCCGCGCCGCACCGTAGCGCCGAGGGGCAGGTCGGTCGCCAGCGAGAAAAAGTAGTCGCCCGGTTGGAGCGATACGCTCCCCTCGCCCGCCGCCATCGCCGCCACTTTCCACGCCTGTGAGAGGTCGAGCGGTTGCTTGAGGCGAAACCGCAGGAATTGCCGCCCCGTGCGCTCGGGATCGAGTTCGTAATTTACGTTCCCCGTCTCGTCCTGCACCCGGTTGGGCGCGTTGCCGGCCACGTTGAGCCACTGGTGCTCGCCGGTCACGAATTTGAATTGCTGGCGCGGCTCCGTCCAAAACCCCTCGGCCGGTCCCTTCCACAACAGCATGGGTTCGCCATCGAGGTCCGCCAGTTGCAACCGCCATTGCTCGTCGCCGACCGCGGCCTCCCAGCCGTTGAAGTCGCCGGCCACGTAGACCTGCTCCTCCGCCGTGGCCCGGCGCGGCAAGGCGAAGACCAGGTGGCCGTCGTCATGCACGAAGTAGCCGTAGCGTTGCGCCGCCACATGGTGTGGCGCGGGCGCCAGATCGGAAAACACCCGCTTGGTGCCGCGACCGGTCAACCGCAGCGCCGGCACCTCGGCGTCGCTCCAGTCATGCGCATACTCGATGACCCCCGCGGTGAGGGACTCGAGCCAGGCCCGGATGAGTGGATTCGACTTCATGAGGGAACGGAGAGGCTGCGCCGCGGACCGGGTGCCTGCAAGCGCGCAACCTGTGACGTTTCAGTGCAGGTTCCGTGCCGCTCCGCCACAGCGGCCGGCCGGCGGGCGATTGACAATTTGGCTCCAGCCGCCGTCGTTGCACCCATGGCCGCCCGTGAAAAGATCCTCGTCGCCCTGTCCGGCGGCGTCGACAGCGCCGTCGCCGCCCTGCTGCTCAAGGAACAGGGTTACGACGTGGCCGCGGCCTACATGAAAAACTGGATCAACGAGGACAATGTCATCGGGCATTGCCCGTGGCTCCAGGACATCGAGGACGCCCGCGCCGTGGCCGAGACGCTGGGCATCCCGTTCAAGGTCGTGAATCTGATGCAGGATTACCGGCGGCTCGTGGTGGACTACCTGCTCGACGGCTACCGCCGCGGCCTCACGCCGAATCCCGACGTGATGTGCAACCGCGAGATGAAATTCGGCGTGTTCCTGCGATACGCGCAGGCCGAGGGCTTCGCCGCGGTCGCGACGGGGCATTATGCGCAACGCGTGGCCTCGGACGCGAAGGGGCGGCCCGCCGTCGCCAAGGCTATGGCGGGCGAAAATTGCCCCGCGGCCTGGGCGATTTTCGAAGGCGCCGACAAGAACAAAGACCAGAGTTATTTCCTCGCGCTGCTGGCGCAGAGCCAGCTCGCCGCTGCGCGCTTCCCCATCGGCCATCTCGCCAAGCCCGAATTGCGCCGGCTCGCCGCCGCCGCGGGGTTGCCCAATGCGCGCAAGAAGGACAGCCAGGGCATCTGCTTTATCGGCGAGGTGAAGATGGCGGATTTCCTCAAAGCCTACGTGCCCGAGGCGCCGGGTCCGATCGTGCGCGCCACCGACGGCCAAGTGCTCGGCGAGCACCGAGGCCTGCACTACTTCACCCTCGGTCAGCGGAAGGGCATCGGCATCCCCTCGAATACCGATGGCAAAGCCTACGTCGTGGTCGGCAAGCGCGCCGAGGATCAAGCGCTGCTCGTGGCCTTCGACGCACCGGACGCACCTGGCCTCTGGACGAGCGAGTGCCGCGTGCACAGCCTGAGCTTCGTCAACGAGCCGATCTCGGAGCCCGCCGCCATTGAGTGCCGCGTGCGCTACCGCGACCCGCGCGTCGCCATCACGTTTACCCCGGCGGGCGACTCCGCCCACATCCGCTTCGCCACCCCGCAACGCGCCCTTGCCGCCGGCCAGATCATCGCTCTCTACCGCGGCGAACAGCTCATCGGCGGCGGCGTGTTTGCCTGAGCCGTCCGCCCGTGCAGCGCATCATAATCATCGGCTGCGGCGGGGCCGGCAAGTCCACCCTCGCCCGGGAACTCGGGGCCCGACTGGGCCTGCCGGTGCACCACCTCGACCGGCTGTTCTGGCGGTCTGGCTGGGTGCCGACCCCGCGTGATGAGTGGGCGCAAATCCAAACCCAGCTGTGCGCGGCGCCCGCGTGGATCATCGAGGGAAATTATGGCGGGACAATGGACATCCGCCTCGCGGCCTGCGACACGGTCATCTTTCTCGACTATGCCCGGCACGTCTGTGTCTGGCGGATGCTTCGGCGCTGGTGGCAGTATCGCGACCGATCGCGACCGGACATGACCGAGGGCTGCCCCGAGCGCCTGAATTTCGAGTTCTTCCTCTGGATCTGGCGGTTTCGCCGGCGCAGTCGCCCCCGGATCGAGGGCAAACTCGTCGGCCTCGCCCCGACCAAGACG
>JBMSWZ010000363.1:0-2532 GCA_049425105.1 Cephaloticoccus sp. | reverse complement strand
CGAAGCGGGTGATGAGGCCGTCCTTGACCATCGCCTCGCCGCCCGCGCCGCCCTCCTCGGCGGGCTGGAAGATGACGGCGACCTTTCCGTCGAAGTTGCGGGTTTCGCAGAGGTATTTTGCGGCCCCAAGGAGCATGGCCGTGTGCCCGTCATGGCCGCAGGCATGCATCTCGCCGGGGGTTTTTGAGGCATAGGGAAGGTTGGTGGCCTCCAGGATCGGCAGCGCGTCCATGTCGGCCCGCAGGCCCACGACATGGCCACGGCTGTCGGTCTTTCCCTTGATCACGCCGACGACGCCGGTGCGGCCGATGCCGGTCACGACCTCGTCACAACCGAATTCGCGCAGGCGGTCGGCGACCGTCGCGGCGGTGCGGTGGACGTCGTACATGAGCTCGGGGTTTTCATGCAGGTCCCGCCGCCAGGCGGTGATTTCGGCCTGCATCTCGGCCAGGCGGTTCTTGATCGGCATGGGGTCCTCCCTAGTCCTGAAGTACAAAATGGCCGGGGGCCACTTCGGTATAGACCGATGGTGCGGGTTGATGCCCCAGCGGAAAGATCGGCGACTTGATCGGCTTGAAAGCCAGGTCGTCGGCAAAGTGGCGTTTGGCGGGGTCGGCGATGGGGACGGCCGATAGGAGCTGCTTGGTGTAGCTGTGCGAGGGGCTTTCGAAGATCGCCGCGCGAGGGCCGATTTCGACGATGCGGCCCAGATACATCACGCCCACCTGATGCGCGATGCGTTCGACGACGGCCATGTCGTGGGAGATGAAGAGGTAGGAGAGGCCGAGGTCCTCTTGCAGTTCCATCATCAGGTTCAGGACCTGCGCCTGAACCGAGACGTCGAGGGCGGAGACCGCCTCGTCCGCGACGATGAGCTTGGGGTTCACAGCCAAGGCACGGGCGATGGCGACGCGCTGGCGTTGGCCTCCCGAGAGTTCATGGGGAAAGCGGTTCATGAATGCGCGGGGGAGATGGACGCGGTCGAAGAGTTGTTCGACGCGGGCTTTCAGTTCCGCGCCCGAGGCGAGGTGGAAGTTGACGATGGGCTCGGCCACTTGGTCCTTGAGGCGGCGGTAGGGGTTGAGGCTGGCGAAGGGGTCCTGGAAGACCATCTGCATGTCGGCCCGCGCTTTGCGGAGGTCGCGGGGGTAGAGCGCACCGATGTCGCGACCGCCGATCCAGACCTCGCCGCTGGTGGGCTTGACGAGGCGCAGGATGGACCGGCCGCAAGAGGACTTGCCGCAGCCGGATTCGCCCACCAGCGCCAGAGTTTCGCCGACGTTGAGGGTGAAGCTGACGTCCTCCACCGCGTGGACCTGGGCGGTGGTGCGGCGCAGGATGCCGCCCTTGACGGGGAAGCGGGTGGTTAGGTGGCGGACGTCGAGGAGGACCTCCTTCTTCCGCGCCTGCGGGGTGACGCGCGCGGCGCGGGCGGCTTCATCCCCGATGAGGCGCATGCGTTCAGGGGCAGGCTTGCCCTTCATCTCACCCAGTTTCGGCACGGCGGCGAGGAGGGCCTTGGTGTAGTCTTGTTGCGGTGCGGTGAAGATCTGGTCGACGGTGCCGGTTTCCACGATCTTGCCGCGGTACATGACGACGACGCGGTCGGCCATCTGCGCGACAACGGCCATGTCGTGGGTGATAAAGAGGACCGCCATCCCGTTTTCGCGCTTCAGGCGGTTGATGAGGGCGAGGATTTCGGCCTGGATCGTGACGTCAAGGGCGGTGGTGGGTTCGTCAGCTATCAGAAGCTTCGGCTCGCAGGCCATCGCCATCGCGATCACGACGCGCTGCCGCATGCCGCCGGAAAGTTCATGCGGGTATTGCTTCAGGCGGCGTTCGGGTTCGGGGATGCGGACGCTTTTCAGAAGCTCCAAGGCGCGGGCGCTGGCCTGTGACTGGCTCAGGCCCTTGTGCAGCATGAGGCCGTCGGTCAGCTGGCGTTCGATGGTGAAGACGGGGTTCAAGGCCGTCATCGGCTCTTGGAAGATCATGCCGATCTCGTTGCCGCGCACCTCACCCATCACGGCGGGGGAGGCCCCGGCAACCTCGAGTTCCGTTCCGTCGGCGCGGCGGAAACTCAGCTCGCCGGATGCGATGGTGCCGCCACCGAATTCGACGAGGCGCATGAGGGAGAGGGAGGTGACGGATTTTCCCGACCCGCTTTCGCCGACGACGCAGACGGTTTCACCGGGGCCGACGGTGAAGGAGACATTCTCCACCCCCACTACGGTACCGCTGTCGGTGGCGAATTCGACCCTCAGGTGATCGACCGAGACTATATCCTTCACGCCACCCCCTATTTCGACTTCGGGTCGAGGATGTCGCGCAGGACGTCCCCGAACATGTTCAGACCAAGGACCGTCAGCGCCACCGCGGCGCCCGGGACAAGGGCCGTCCAGGGGGCCACGTCCAATTGGTCGCGGCTGGCCTGGATCATCAGGCCCCAACTTGCAGCGGGGGGCTGGGTTCCGAGGCCGAGGAAAGATAGGCCCGCCTCGGCCAGGATGGCGAAGGCGAGGGAGATGGTGG
>JBMSWZ010000362.1:0-2540 GCA_049425105.1 Cephaloticoccus sp. | reverse complement strand
GGGCGGTGAGGTCGTCCCGCGTGGTCATCTTCGGCAAGCGGGAGAGGACATCGCGGATGTAGTCGAGGGGATCGACGCCGCGGCGCTGGCAGGAGACGTAACCGTTCAACTTGGACGTGATGACGGGCGAGTGCCGGGCTGCTAGACTCGGGGATGGCAACTACGACGAGGAAGCGGCGGGAGTTTACGCCGGAGCAGCGGTTGGAGCATGTGGAGCGGTTCGGGCGCAGTGGGCTTTCGCCGGCGCAGTTCTGCCGGCAGTGGAAGCTTCATCCGTCGACGTTTTCGATTTGGCGACGAGCCGCGAGGGCGAGCGCCGCGACGTTCGCCGAGGTCCAGGTGAGTGCGCCGATGTCGGCGGCGAAGTTCGACGGCACGGCGATCCTGCACCTGCCTGGGGGCGCGAGACTGGAGGTGACGATCGCAAGTGATGCGGTGTGGCACGGCCTCGGGGTCTTGCTGAAGAGCGTTCACGGCTGACCGCGGCCATGATCACGTTGGGCGGAGGCGCCACGAAGATCCACCTCTCGACGGCGCCGATCGACCTGCGCCGCGGTTACAGCGGGCTGTACACGCTGGTCGAACAGCAGTTTGGCGCCGAGCCGCAGAGCGGCAACCTGTGGGTGTTCACCAACCGCCGCCGCAACCTGCTCAAGATCTTCTGGTGGGACGAAGGCGGGATGTGCGTCCTGGGAAAACGGCTCCACGAGGGCACGTTCCAGAGCTGGCCCCAACCGGGACAAAAAACCGTGCTGCTCACCCGCCGCCGAGCTGCAACTACTCTTCAGCGGCCTGGACCTGGCGAAGCTGCGGCCCCGCCGCTGGGTGCGTCGGATTCCGCCCGCCGATGCGGCAGCAGTTCCGCGATCCTCGCCGCCGGGTGATCCGGCAGCCGGCCGATGAGCTCGATCAGGTAGCGTTCCGGATCAATGCCCAACAGCCGGCAGTTTTCCACGAGCGTGAACAGGTTCGCCAGCCGGGGCCCCGCCTTGGGGTCGCCGACGAACAGCCAGTTGCGAGCGCCGATCTTCAGGGGCCGGATCGCGCGCTCCACGGCGTTGTTCGAGATCTCCGCCCCCAGCTCCGTCAGACACCGATGCAGCCGCTCCTGCTGATCGAGCAGGTAACGCACGGCGTCGCCGAGCGGCGTCCGCGCCGGCGCCACCTCGGACTGCCGCTGCGCCTCCGTGACCATGGCCAGGAAGATCGGTACGCTGATTCGGCGCCGCAGGACCTCCTTGCGGCCAAAGCGCTGCGCGAGCTGTTCCACTCGAAACAGCTTCCGGAATCGCTCCAGGTACCACTTCGCCCGCGGGTCGCCCGCCTTGTCCGCGTCGTAAAAGTACCGGCGCGCGTGGGCATGGCATCCGAGCGAGCGCACGCCCGGTGGTCCAATCGCATCGAGTCCCTTGGCGCCATCGGTCTGGCAAAACCCGGCAAACTTCATCGCCTTGAGCGTCGTGTCCGGATGCACGGGCGACTTGCTCGCGTGGTACTCGAACCAGACCGCGCCGGCCTTTCCGCGATACGCCCACAGCGTTGCTTCCCGGACCCGGCCCGGCCGGGCGGGATCGCAGACCTCGACCGGCGTCGCATCGACGTGCACGTATCCGCTCCCGAAGATCTCCTGCTTGAGCGCCACCAGCAGCGGCGCGACCAACTCGTCGAGCTGGCGCATCAACGACACCTGGCTGCTTCGCGGCAAATCGACCCCCGTGCGGGCAAGCTGCTGTTCGATCCGGTGGAAAGGCAGGTGCTCACTGTAGTGCGCCGCCGCGATGTGGCCGACCACGCTGGCATGCACCCGCGACCGCGGCAGGATGTCCGACGGCCACGGCGCGTACACCGGCGCCGTCTTGGCCGGACTGACGAACACCGTGCGCTCGTACGCCTTCACGTAGTACTCCGGCGCCCGCCGCGCCAGCACCTCGACGCGCTCCACGAAGCCCGGCTGCATCGGCTGCTTCGTCACCGGGCAGATCAGATCCTTCAGATCAGGCGCCGGCACCTGGATCACTTCCCGTGGCAACGACGGATCGAGCGGCTGCGGGCCCTTCGGTGCGCGCGGCGCGCCAGGAACCTTCGTGGCTGGTGTGACGGCAGCCGTCCCCGCCGCTTCCGATCTGGCGCCGGCTGGCTCGTTGAACAGCACGCCCTGACCATCGTCCCTGGGCAACCGCTCCGATTTACGGTCCCAGAGCATCCGCTGCAGCTTCTGCACTTTCAACTCGAGCACCCGGACTTCGGCGGTGAGCTGCTCCTTCTCCCGCCGCAGTCGTTCGCGCTCCTCCAGTAGCTCGGCGGAGCTGGATGTCGGAGCTGCGGGCGAACCGTTCACGGGCCGCCACCCTGACGTCACTCCGCCGCCGGACAAGCCAATCTAAGCGTATCCGTATGCCTTATACGTACGCTAATCATGACCGCTCCGCACGATCACATTTCGTGAACGTGACGATCAGGCGCACGTCCAAATTGAACGCTTACCAGGAGACGACAATCGAGTAAATGATCGCGGAGCGGTCGCCGGCGTCGGGATGGCG
>JBMSWZ010000361.1:0-2543 GCA_049425105.1 Cephaloticoccus sp. | reverse complement strand
GGCGGCTTCCTGCGCCGCGCGCTGGCGCTCCTGCCAGGGAAACTTCCGCGGGACCGCCCGCGTTTTCTCGAAGGCGGATCCCATCGCAATGTAGGCCCGGCGGTAGTCGTCGGAGTTGTTCGGGGGCGTATAGTGCAAGGTGCGGCCGTGGTGAATAGTCGCCCCGCCCGCAGGGAGTTCGCAGGCGACGGCGCCGCTAAAATCGAAGGCGCCCGGCTCCACCTCGAGCCCGGGTGTCAACGGATTGTCGCCGATCGGCCGGTGCGGCACGATCTCGCTCAGGTGCGAACCCGGCACAAAATGCATGCAGCCGTTCTCCTTCGTCGCGGGCTGCAATGGAATCCAGATGCTGAGGCTGGAGTATTCCTTCGCCGGATTCCAATACGCCTCGTCCTGGTGCCAGGGCGTCGCGGCGGCGTTATGCGGCGGCTTGTTGATGGCATGGTCGCCCATCATCTTTGTCTCCGCACCGTGCAGCTGCTGCATGATCGACTTCAGGTTGGCGACCATCTGCGTCGCGAGCAGCTCGGGCGCATATTTCGCGGGGTTAAGAATCTGCGGAATGGAAGTCGTCTTCCCCTTCTCGCGCGCGCCATTGAGGTCGTAAAGATCCGCATCGGACCCGGCCTCGGGCGTGAACAGGCGGTCATAGATCGCCTTCACCACCGCGATTTCCTCCGCCGGCATGATCGCGTCGATCGCGAGGTAACCCTGCTCCTGGTAGAAGGCGACCTGCTCCGGCGTAAGCCGGTGGGTCGGCGCCAGGGTGGCGGGCGCGCCGTAGTTGGGACTGGCCGGGGCGGATTTCGTTTCCATGGACTCTCCAGTAGGTGGGCCACCGGACCGTCTCCATCGAAATTGCCATGATTATTCCCTGGCCCGCGCCCGATGCCCGCGACACCTTGCCGCGTGAGCAAAAACACCCTCGTTCTCTGGGATATTGACGGCACGTTGATCGTTTCGCAGGGCGCGGGCGTCCGCGCGATGGAGCGCGGCTTCACCGCCTGCTTCGGCCAGCCCTGCGACCTGGGCAAGATCGACTGGGCCGGCCGCACCGACAGCTGGATCACCAGCGAGGTGCTGCGCCACCACGGTCTCCCGGTGACACCGGAAAACATTCAGCGCTATCTCGAAGCCTACCTGGCCACCCTGCCGCACGAGCTGGCCGCCGGCCCGCAAGGCCAGGTGCTCCCCGGCATCCTCGAACTGCTGGAGCAGCTGCACCACCACCCGACCATCGCCCAAGGCCTGCTCACCGGCAATCTCCGCCGCGGCGCGCAGTTCAAGCTCACGCACTACCGGGTGTGGCACTACTTTGAGTTTGGCGCCTTCGCCGACGACAGCCCGCGCCGCAACGACCTGGGGCCGCATGCACTGCGCCGGGCCCGCGAACACCATCGGGTCGACTTCACCCCGGACCGCACATGGATCATCGGCGATACGCCCCACGACATCGAATGCGGCAAGGTCATCGGCGCGCGCACGCTGGCGGTAGCCACGGGGAATTTCTCCCGCGTAGAACTGGCGGCGCACCATCCCGACGCGGTGTTCGACAACTTGGCGGATGTCGATGCCTTCCTGGCGTTGCTGGACCCGCAAAATTGAGCTGACCCGCACGAGGCGGCCCTTAGGCTTCCACTACCGCCCATGCCCGGGGATTTCGAAAATCTGCAAACGCTGATTCATCAGGAGTGGAGCCGCTATGGCTCCGATGTCGCGCATCGGCTGCTGACCAAGGGGATGTCGCGGGCGCCCGATTTGACCCCGGCAGAGCGCGACCAGTTGCGTTCGCTGCTGGACCAGCAGCTGGCCGCCCACCTGGCCACTCCACCGCCGGCGGCCGTGCCCGCAGGCCCGCCGGCCAGCCAAGGCGTCAAATCCCCGTCCTTCCACCCGGACCGCGTCGCGCAAATCGTCGCCGAGGCGATGCACGCCCCCACGGACGGTTCAGCGCAGCGTTTTGAGACCCTCGCCGCGCGGGCGCGCTCGAACTTGGAGCACGAGTTGGCTCGCTGCGACACCGGTTGGTGGGAGCGAGTGAAGATCCGGCGGGCCATGGAGCAATGCCTCCGGGCGCAACGCGACCAGCTGGTGTGGCCGCCGCGATAAAGGCACTGACCCGGCAGTCGGCCCGGAAACATGCGCCTGCGGTCACGACCTCACCGGGCCACCGTTTGTTGGCATCGACTCCGCCCGCGTCACCGCGAAACCGCGGCCTCTGATCACCAGCCGCGCTGGTTCACCTCGACCGAGGTGACCTTGCCGTCCTCAAACACAATCCGCACGGCGTCCTCGATGCGTTCGTGCCGCCGTTCCGTGGCCGCGTTGGCCCCCACCGAGTTGAAGCCGCCCGTGCTGATTCCCACGCCAATCGAAAACTGCCAGCCGCGCCGATCGTAGGCCCAGATCTCCGCCTCGCCCTCGACGCTTGTCCGCGTGAAGACCCGCGGCGGCTCGCCCAGCGCCACCCGCACCTGCGCCGGCGTGAAGCCCAGCAGAACCTCCCCTTGGCGGATCGCCTCCTGGACATGGGCCGGCCAAGA
>JBMSWZ010000360.1:0-2558 GCA_049425105.1 Cephaloticoccus sp. | reverse complement strand
GCAGGCCCAGGGCGCCGAGCGCACCCAAGCCGAGATCGTTGGTGGCGCTGCCGCCGACCCCGAGGAGGACGGCCTGCGCGCCGAGCTTGGCGGCGTAGGCGATGAGTTCGCCCGTGCCGCGACTGGTGGTCTGCCACGGGTCGCGCTCGTCGGGCGCCAGCAACGCGAGGCCGCTGGCCGTCGCCATTTCGATGAGCGCGAGCGTGGCGTCGGCGGGCAGCGTCGGCGGCAGGTGGAGCAGCGCGCGGGCGGCCGGCGGAATGGATTTCAATGCCACCAGGCCAAAGGCGGCCTCGACCCACGCGCCGCGCGGCCCAGTGACGCGGGCGGTATGGATTTCGCCGCCGGCCGCGTGCGTGAGGATGGCGGCAAAGCCGTCGCCGCCGTCGGTCAGCGGGCAGGCGGCGCCGGACCCGCCGGGATGGGGCAGGGCGAGGGCTTCGACGGCGCTCGCGCAGGCCGCGGGGGCGGTCAGCGAGTCCTTGAATTTGTCGAATGCAACCAGCGCGCGCATGGGAAATTCAGGAAAACCCGATGGGCGGAACGGAGCGAGAATTTTGCGGCCGGGAAGCGCGTCATCCGTGCCATCGGCGCAAAAAAGCGGAGCCGGGTGGGCTCCGCTGGTGACCGCGGCGAGGGCGCCGCGGCTCCAGGGGGATCCGCAGCGGACGGGGGGTCAGAATTTCGAGCCGTCGGCCTTGGTGCCGCAGAGCGAGACCTCGAGGCCGAGTTCGGCGGCGAGGGCGGCCTTGGCATACATCGCTTGGTCCGCGTCGGCGGCCGACTTGGCGTAGGCGACGTGGATGTGGTTCGCCTGGTGGCGGGCCATCATCTGGTCGCGCGACACGCCGTAGGTGACGGCGTGCATGATCGGCCACTGCTCGGTGGTTTCCTTCCAGCGGCGCTCCGTCTCCTCGCGCGGCAGCGTGATGACCTTGGCGCGGCCGAGGTCCATCTTGAGCTTGCCGTTGGCGAGAAAAACGCGGCTCCACACGATCTCGCCGGGCTTGGCGATGCCGCGCACGGTGCCGCCGCCGAGGCGGAAATACATCTTCGGCTGGCGGAGCGAGTCGGTGCCCTGGTAGCCGCCGAGGTGGTGGGCCGGGGGCGCGCTGCCGGAGATGAGAAAGACCCAGACGTATTCGTCGGTGGTGCCGGTCGGGTCGAAGTCGCCCCAGCGCAGGTCGTGCAGCGTGTTTTCCACGGGCTGCTTGAGGGCGGTGTGGATGCGGTTGGTGAACAGGCCGTCGAGGCCGGCGCACTCGTCCACCTCATTGAAGTGCGTGAGCGGCTTGCCCTTGAGGATGACCTTGCCGGCGGCGTTTTTCACCGGCGGACGGTCGCTGTTGTTCAGGATGCCCTCGACGAGGTCGGAGGCGGGCAGGAGGTCCTTGAGGCCCTGTTGGTATTGGATGCCGATCGTCTCGCAACCGAACTCGTCGGCGATGCGCAGGGCGGCGACGTAGGTTTTGCACTGCCAGAGCACCTGATCCTCGGTCAGGTCGTTCTCGGGATCGGGGCCGAAATGGAATTTCATCCCCTTGGCCTTGAGCCAGCCGTAGACGGCCTGCGCCTCGGCGTCGGTGACCTGGGTCGCGCCGTAGTAGAGGGCAGACTGCGACAGGCGCTCCTTGTATACGCCGCACTTGAACAGCAGCTCGTCTGGAATGATCGCGTTGAACATGCCCATGCAGCCCTCGTCGAAGACGCCCATGATGGACTTGCGGCGGCGGAGGTCGTCGGCGATCTGCTTGGCCAGGGCCTTGGCCTTGGCGGGCACGGTGCAGCGCGCGAGCGGCTTCACGTGCGCGGTGGCGTGCTTCACGACGCCGGTCTTCAGCCAGGTCGCCAGATTTTTCAGGAAGAACTCATCGGTGAAGTCCTTGCTCCAGAGGGTGGAGTATTTCACGCCGGCCTTGGTGAGGGAGCCGTTGAGGTTGAGCATGCCGACGAGGCCGGGGGCGCTGCCGGACCAGTTGGCCACGGTGAGAATCGGCGCCTGGTGCGAGATGAGCCCGTGGAGGATGTGGTGCGAATACTGCCACACCGCTTCGGCGACGATGATCGGGGTCTTCGGATCGATGCCGGCGAAGACGGCCATGCCTTCTTTCTGCGAGCCGATAAAGCCGTGCTTCAGCCTGGCCTTGTAAGGGTGGGCGCGGACGAGTTTGTAGCCGAGTTTGGCGACGGCGGCGGTGAGGAGTTTTTCCATCGCGACCTGGAAGGGCCACGTGGCCTCGTTGGCGGATTGGCGCAGGTCGCCGTTGGCGATGAGCTGGATGGTCTTGGCGGAGGATTTTTTCATGGGGACTGGAAAATATCGGCTGGGAGGCCGGGAGGGTCGGGGTGGGGTGGAGGGCTGATTATGCACTGGCAAGGCCGTCACCGGAATGGATAGTTTGCGAAAAGGCATGGATAAAATCGGCATCAACCGCCGGCGCACGCTGCTTTCGCAGCAAGTCACGGGCACGCGGTATTTCTTCCTCAATCTCGCGCCGTCGCGGGGCGCGGCGCTGGCGCCGTTCACTGTCGCCTATGTCCAGAAGGCCGAGCCGCAC
>JBMSWZ010000359.1:0-2602 GCA_049425105.1 Cephaloticoccus sp. | reverse complement strand
GTCGGCGACGGCCAGATGGGCGTCGTGATGGCGGCCATGCTCGCCGAGCGCGGCCGCAAGATCGCGACCCATGCGTGGGGCGCCGGCGGTTCGCTGATGCAGAACATCCACTGCGGCTTCGCTGCGCCCAATACCGCGATCCTCGAGATTGCGCCAGACTACGCCGGCCTGCATGCCGACGTGATCGACGGTGGTCTGGTCATCAAGGACGGCTATGTGCTGCCGCCGGATCGTCCGGGCCTCGGCGTGATTCTCACCGACGAGATCAAGCGCCGCTATCCCTTCCAACCCGGCACCGGCGAGTTCAACAGCGTGCCCGGCAAAATCCTCAGCACCTAAGGCGATGAAGCTCTTGATCGATGTGCCCATGGATCCCGCCGTCTTGGCGGCGCTGCAAACCTCTCCGGGAATCACCGTTGATGTCATCGCCGAGCCGGCGGAGACCAAGCGTGAACTGCCGGCCGCCCGGCTGGCGGACGTCGATGTGCTGTTTTGCACCTATCCGCCGTCCAACGTCGCCGACGCCAACGCCCTGCGCTGGATCCAAGTCGCTTCCGCCGGCTACACGCAGCTCTTCGGCCTCGACCTCCCCGGGCGCGGCATCCGCGCCACGAATGCCCGCGGCTGCTTCGATGTGCCGATCGCTGAATGGGCGGTGGCGATGATGGTGAACCTCGCGCGCGACCTGCGCCAGATGGTGCGTAATCAAGAGGCGCCGGTCTGGGATCGCTCCGCGAAGTTTCAACGCGAGATCCGCGGTCTGACGGTGGGCCTGTGGGGTTACGGTGGCATCGGTCGCGAGACGGCGCGCCTGGCCAAGGCCCTGGGCCTGCGCGTGCATGTGCTCACCCGCTCGGGCCAGGTGGGCCCGCGCGGCGACGTTTATGCCGTCGCCGGCACGGGCGATCCCGACGGTTCGCTGCCGGACCGGGTCTTCAGCGAACGCGAGACCGAGGCTTTTCTTGGCGACTTGGATTTTCTCGTGCTGGGCATGCCGCTGACCAAGGCCACCGAGGGTCTCGTGGGCGAGGCCGAGCTCTCGGCCCTGCCGCCACGCGCCTTCGTCCTGAACCCTGCGCGCGGTCCGATCATCCAGGAAGCCGCCTTGCTGCGCGCCTTGCGTGAGGGCTGGATCGCCGGCGCCGCGCTCGACACGCACTACCACTACCCGATGCCGCCGGAGCACCCGCTCTGGGCGTTCCCCAACGTGATCTTCACGCCGCACATCTCCGGCTCGTCGCTCAGCCCGAATTTCAAGACCCGGCTGTGGGACATCTTTCGCCAGAACGTCGGCCGCCTGCAGCGCGGCGAACCGCTCTTGAATGAACTCACTCCCGCGCAATTGGCGGGAAGCTGAATCCCGCATTTTTTATGAAAACGACATCCACCTACCGTAACTGGGGAGCCTGCGTGGCCGGCACCTTTCTGCTCGCGACGTCGGCCTTCGGCGCCGGGCTCCATCCGATCAACAGCGAAAGGCAGTTCTTCTTCGATGATGCGATCGTTGAGACCCTGGAGAACACCAAGCTCCGATTGAATCTGGCGGAGAAGCTGGCCGACAACCCGGTGATCAAGGCCGACAAGCCTTGGGAGGGCTCGGACACGCGCGTGAGCTTCGTCATTTTCGATCACACGCTCGGCAAGTTTCGCATGCGCTATTCATCGGGCGAGTTTCGTTCGGGCGGGCGCAACGCCAAAGGCGAGATCATCGTGCTGGGCGAGGGCGACGACCTGGCCAAGCAACGGGTTTCCTGCGAGGCCTGGTCGGATGATGGCATCCACTGGGAGAAACCCAACCTCGGCTTGGTCGAGTTCAACGGCTCCAAGGACAACAACATCCTGCCGCCCGAGACCCTGCGGGGCTACTTCTTCGAGGACCGGCACGAGACCGACCCAGCGAAGCGCTATAAGGGCCTCACCCGGAAAGGCAGCTACTCGGGGCAAGGCATGACCTTCGACCTCTTTTATTCGCCCGATGGCTATGCGTGGACCGCCTACGAAAAGAATCCGATCATCGACACCGGCGACAAAGCCGGCCGGTGGGGCCCGACGGACTTCATGGGTTGGGATCCGGTGCGCCAGACCTACGTGGCGTATCTGGAGAACAATTTCCACACGCACTCCAAATACCTGCACCGGCGCTCAACCGGCCGCGCGGAAAGCCCGGACATGATTCATTGGAGCGAACCGGAAACTATCATCCGCACCGACGACCTGGACTATCCGGACACGGAATTCTATCACTTGGCCGCGACGCCCTACGAGGGCTGGACCGTCGGCCTCCTCTGGATCTTCTCGACGACGAACACGACGCATGAACCGCATTTTGTCTTCAGTCGCGACGGGATTCACTTTGATCGCCGCTTTCGCGAACCGGTGATCCGGCGGGGCGACAACGGCGATTTTGACTCCGTCTCGGTTTATGCCGTCACGCCGCTGATGCATGATGACCGTATCCTGCTTTACTACACCGGCACGAACTGGCGCTCACCCGAACAGCTGGAGGCGCTGGGCGATGCCGCCAAGGCCGGCATCGGCCTGGCGATCCTGCCGCGGGACGGCTTTGTGTCCCTGGAGGGAGCCCGCGCCGACTACAGCGTCG
>JBMSWZ010000358.1:0-2604 GCA_049425105.1 Cephaloticoccus sp. | reverse complement strand
CACCGCGCTGGCCATCCCGGCGTGGGACGCCACGCGCCGCTCCCACCTGTTCGGCGGCAACCCGTGGATCGAGTTTCATGCGGCGCTCGCACTTTTCAGCTACGGCGTCTTCGCGCTGCTCGCGCTGACCGCCGTGATGCTGCTCCTGCGCAACTATTCGCTGAAGCACAAGCGGCTTGGCGGTTGGTTCTCGTTTCTCCCGTCGGTGCTCGATCTCGACCAGATCAGCACGCGCCTGCTGACCACGGGCCTCGCCCTCCTGTCGGCCGCGCTGCTCGTCGGTTCGGTCTACTGGCTGCGCGAGCCCGACAGCGTCAACGCCGCCAAGCTCCTGGTCACCATCGCCATCTGGGGGGCCTACGGGGCCGCGCTGGCCCTGCGCCGGCGCGGCCGGCTGGTCTCGCGGCGGTTTGCCTGGACCTGCATCGCCCTGTTTGCCGCCGCCCTGCTGTCGCTGGGCCCGGTCAATTCGAGCCGCAATCCCATGGCTCCGTCGCAGGAGGAGGCGTCATGAGCGAGGCGACGGAGCGCCAGACGCTGTTTGTCCTCGGGGCCACCCACCACCAGGCCCCGATCGAGGTGCGGGAAAAACTCGCGGTTCCACCCGAGTCGCTTGAACCGCTGCACCAAGCCCTCACCGCCGTCCCCGGCCTCGACGAGCTCACCGTGCTCAGCACCTGCAACCGCACCGAATTCTACGGCGTGGCGTCCGGACCCGAGACCCTGCGGCAACTGCAGGCCGCCTTTTGTGCGCGCCAGGACTTCGCCGAGGCCGAGTTCGCCAAGTTTGCGCTGCAGCTGCACGGCCGGCCGGCCGTGCAACATCTGCTCGAGGTGGCGGCCGGTTTGGATTCCCAGCTGGTGGGCGAGACCGAGATTTTTGGCCAGGTCAAGGACGCCTACGCCCGCGCGCAGGAGCGCCGGAGCACCGGCCCCGTGCTGAATCGCGTTTTTCAAAAGGCCTTCCAAGCCGCCAAACACGTGCGCACCCACACGGCCATCACCAGCGGCCAGGTCAGCGTGGCCAACGTCGCGGTCGAACTCGCGCAGACCATCTACGGCGAACTGGGCTCGGTCCGCATCCTGCTCCTCGGCGCCGGCGACATTGGGGAAAAAACCGCCCGGGCCTTCCAAAGCCGCGGCGCCTCCGCCCTGACCGTGTCCAGCCGCCGCATCGAGCACGCGATGGAGCTGGCCTCCGCGATGGACGCCACCGCCCTGCCCTTCGAGCATCGCGAACATCATTTGGCCGACTTCGACATCGTCGTCTGCAGCACGGCCGCGCCGGGCGCGGTTTTGGCGACCGCCGCCGTGCGCGAGGCGATGCGCCGCCGCGCCGCCCGGCCGCTCTTCCTGATCGACCTCGCGCTACCCCGTGACGTCGAGGCCGGCGCCGCCGACCTCCCCAACGTTTACCTCTACAACCTCGACGACCTGGCCAAGATTGCCGAGGAGAACCGCTCCGCCCGCGAGGCCGAGATCGAAAAATGCCGCGCCTTGCTGGCCGCGCGCACGGACGCGGTGTGGGAGCAGATCGAACCGCGGCTCGCCGGCCCCCCCTCGGCCAGCGGGCACCGGGACGTGCCCGCCCACCCGTAGCCAACAGCAGGTGGAGGGCGTTGTCCCCCACGCGCTTCTGCCCGAGGCTTGTCGAGGGAGAAACTCCGCCTTGCGATTTGGATTGGCACAGGAGGAAACGAAGGATGGAGCCGCGGCGCCCTCGCCGCGGTGGAAATTGTCATCCGAAGGCGGGATCAGCGACCCCACCCTACATCCTGCGAGAGGGATCTCTCAAGCTCCTTTCCGAATCAGCGCCCCGCCCCAAAATCAGCGAAGATTAGCGCAAATTAGCGTTCCAACCGGCTTCAGGTCGCGCGGAGCGCCTGCTCCGTCCGTTGCAGCGCCCAGGCGAGCACACTGCCCAGGCACCCCACCGCAAACACGATCCAAGGCAAACGCACCAAGCCACGTCCGGGCACAGCGGGGTGGGTCTCAGGCGGGCTCATTGGGCGAGGAGGGGGAATGAGTTTCAGATTCAGACCAAATGACGGGCAATCCAGTCAGCGACCGTGCCCGCCGCCGGCTGATTGAGCAAGGCCACAAGCCGGTCGCGCTGCGCGGCGGTGCGGTCGCGGCGGTGCGGATCATGCCGACAGGCGCGCAGCTCGGCGGCCAGCGCCGCGGGGCGCGCGGCGCCCTGGATGTATTCAGGATACATCGGCTCCTGCAGCAGCAGGTTCGCGATCCCGATGTAATCCAGCTTTACCCACCAGCGCGCCAGCAGGTAGGTCAGCGGATTGGTGCGGTAGGCGATGGCGCCGGGGATGCCGGCCAACGCGCAATGCAACGACATCGTGCCCGAGCTGGTGAGCACGGCCGACGCCGGCACCGCCTCGCCCCCGGTCGGCACGCAGCGAATCTGCGCCGGCGGATTGGCGGCCTGAATGACGGCGAGGACGGCTTCGCTGGGATAAAGGATGGTGGCCGGCGCCGTCGGGTCATGCGCCGCCAGGCCGCGCAACAGCACGGGCAAGATCCGCGCCACCGCCTGCCGGCGGCACACTCGGCCCCCGGTTCGTTATCCTCGGTGCGGTTCCCCGGCGT
>JBMSWZ010000357.1:0-2608 GCA_049425105.1 Cephaloticoccus sp. | reverse complement strand
CGCGCGCATCCGATTTCCCCACGTATCGCTCAGTATCCTTGGCGTTGCGCCGAGGGCATTTTTCCGTCGCACTGGCCGGAATGTCTCCCGCCGTCCTGACTGCCGTCGCCATCGAACTGGGCCTGCTCCTCGCGGGCTGCGTCCTGTTCTGGCGCCATGTGCTTTCCGCGACGGCCCGCACCGCCGCCCGCGAACGCGCCTCCGCCATGCCGGCGTGGGACCTCAAGGTCACCGATTTTTTCCTCTTCGTCTTCTGCATTCTTGCCGGCGGCGTGCTCGGCCAGGGCCTAGCCGTTTCGTTTCTGCCGCCCTCCGAAGCCAGCGTCGCCCTCTCCATTGTCGTGCACGGCGGGTCATTCCACCTCGGCATGCTGGCCGGCGTCTTGGGTTTCGGCGGATTCATGCGTCAACGATGGGCCGCGATCCTCCCTGCCCAGCCCGCCGGGGCGCTCCTCGGACGCGGTGCGGCCACGTTCCTGATCGCGCTGCCCGTGCTGGGCGGCATCGGTTTCGGCTGGCAGGTGCTGATGCAGGCGCTGGGCGTGGAGTTGGTTCCGCAGGACTTGGTGGGCATCTTCGCCGGCACCAAGTCACCACTGCTCCTCGGCAGCATGATCGCGCTGGCCGTCGTCGTGGCCCCGGTGACTGAGGAACTGATCTTTCGCGCCGGGCTGTTCCGTTACCTGCGGACCCGCCTGCCCCGCTGGGTGGCGTTGTTGCTGCCGTCGCTTCTCTTCGCGAGCCTGCACGGCAATCTCGCGAGCTTCGCCCCGCTCGCCGCGCTCGGCCTCATTTTCTCCCTCGCCTACGAGCGCACCGGGTCAATCGCGGTGCCGATCATCGGCCACGCGCTGTTCAACCTGAACACCATCGCGCTGATCCTCGCGGGCGTGAACGTCTGAGCATGCACCCGTTCACCCGCAAGTCCGCCGACTCTGTCGCCGCCTGGGGTGAGACCGCCCTGCTCGGCGCCATCCGGCGCTGGCTGGGCGACACTGCACCGGCCGCTCCGTTTGGCATGGGCGACGACTGCGCCGTACTGCCGATGGGGGCACGGCTGGTGACGGTTGATCCCGTGATCTACGGCCGGCATTTTGACGACCAAGTCAGCGCCCGTGACGCCGGAGCAAAGCTCCTTAAACGCAATCTCAGCGATCTCGCGGCCATGGGCGGGCGGCCCACCGGCGCGGTCATCGCCCTCGCGCTCGACCCCCGCACCCGCCGCGACTGGCTGGAACCATTTTACCGCGGCCTCGCCGCCGCGGCGCGCCGCTATCAGGTCCCGATCGTCGGCGGCGACGTCGCCGAGGGGCCGGGCATCAACGCGAGCCTCACCCTGCTCGGCGAGCCCGCCGGCCAGCGCGTGCTCACCCGCACCGGCGCGGGCCTGCACGACCATATCTTCGTGACCGGCGTGCTCGGCGGCAGCCTCGCCAGTGGTCATCACCACCGGTTCACACCGCGGCTGGCCGAAGGCGCCTGGCTCGCCCGGCAAGCCGCCGTGCGCTCGATGATGGACGTGAGCGACGGCCTCGCCAAAGACCTCCAGTCCCTCACGCCGTCGGGGCTCTTTCCGGCGATTGCCGCGGACCAGTTGCCGCGCCGGCGCGGCGTGGACGTTGCAGGGGCGCTCTCCGACGGCGAGGATTACGAGCTGCTTTTCACCCTCGCCGCGCGCACGGATGCGAAGGCTTTTGCCCGTCGCTGGCGCGCCGCCTTCCCCCGCACCCGCCTGACCTGCCTTGGTCGCTTTGAACGCGCCGGCAGTCACGACGAAAACTCGCTCCGACTGGAGTGCTACCATGGCTTCGAGCATCTTCACTGACCTGGCGGCCGGCGTGACCACGGCCTCCGCCGAAGCGAGCGAAGCGGTGGGCCGGCGGCTCGCGGAGGCTCTGGCCGCCGACACGGTGCTCGCGCTGCACGGCGACCTCGGCGCCGGGAAGACGACGTTTGTCCGCGGCCTGGCCCGCGGTCTGGGCATCACCGCGCCGGTGACCAGCCCGACCTTTGCGATCTACAGCATTCACCGCTGCAACCGCACGCTGGTGCACCTCGACGCCTATCGGCTCGAGTCACCGCGCGAGGTCGAGGACTTGCTCTTGGAGGATTTCCTCACCTCGCCGTGGTGCCTTGCCATTGAGTGGCCGGAAAAGATCGCCGACTGGGTCCCGCCGGACGCGCTCCATCTCGAGTTCGGCATCACCCCGGACGAGCGCCACACGATCCGGCTGCGCGAAGCCGTCACGCCGGCAGGATGACCGCGACGTAGTCGCCGCCAAACGTGGCCACGGTGCGGCCGCCCAGCCGGAGTTCCGCATCCAAGGCCGTGCGGGCCTTCCCGTGCCGGCGCAAGGTCCGGACCAGCTTCTCGAAGGCTGCCGGGGCCAGCCCGGGACAATGCGCGGTGAAATCGCCGTCGATCGGCAGCAGGTAGTCCATCGTGTTGCGCTGAATCACCACCCGGCACTCCAGCCCGACATCCCGCAACGCAAAGTGCAGCCAGGTCCACGCGGCCAGAATGGCGACCGCGGAGGCGCTGCCGCCAAAGACCGTGGAGCGGTGATTGATGTTCGCGGCCAGCGGCGCGGCCAACACAACCCGGTCG
>JBMSWZ010000356.1:0-2633 GCA_049425105.1 Cephaloticoccus sp. | reverse complement strand
GAGGCCGGTCAATACGCGCGCTTCTACGAGGTGCTGCGCGCGGGCGACACCTTTTACTTCCGGTCCATTCCCGCGCTGACGCGGCCGGTGCTGATGCATGGCGTGGACCCGAGCGCCCCACTGCTCTTCACCGAACCGGACGCGCGTCGCCGCGAGTGGCTCCGGCAGCGCGACGAGGAAACGTGGAAGGCCATCCAGGACTCCATCAAGCGCAAGCCGCCGCCGGGCGCGGCCGGAGGCAATTGACGTGAATGCGTCGTGGGCACATCCGGTCCTGACCGGCGCGGAGACGATGGCGCTGGAGCAACGGCTCCTGGACAACGAAGGTGCCGAGTGGCGCGCCATGCAACTCGCCGGTCGCGCCGTGGCCGCGGCCGTGGCCAATGATTTCCGCGAGATTGGCGGCGTGCCCGACTGTCACCGCGTCTTGGTGCTGGTCGGCAAAGGCCACAATGGCGGCGATGCGTGCATTGCGGCTGAAGCGTGGCTGCAGCGTCACCCGGGTGCGACGGCCGAGGTGCTTCTCGTCTACGGCACCGCGGCGTTGCGGCCCTTGGCGCTGCGCGCCTGGCAGGAGTTGCAGCACCGGCATGGCACCCGCGTGCAGCCCGTGTCGGTGGCGGGGTTGGCGGCGGATTACGCGCTGTCACTCGACGGCGTCTTCGGTTTCCAGTTTCGCCCCCCGCTGGAGGGTGCCGCGGCCGCAGCGCTGGAAGCGGCGAACCAATGCTCGGTGCGGTTGCGGGCGGCGGTGGACCTGCCGAGTGGGGGCGGGGAGCCGGCGGCTTTCCGTGCGGATTTCACCTATGCCACGGGCGTCGTGAAACGCGAAGCCCTGAGCCGGTTGAATGCCGGCCGGCTGCGCTACCTCGATCTCGGATTCTTTGACGAATCGCCACCTCCATCCGACGACTTCGTGATCAATGATGCAGTCCTGGCGCCTTTACGCACCTGGCGCGATCCAGTGACCGAGAAGCGTCGCGAGGGCCAGGTCTTCGTGCTTGCCGGTTCGCGCCGATATCCGGGTGCAGCGCTCATGGCCGTCACCGCGGCCCTGTGTTCCGGGTCCGGTTTGGTCACGGCGTTTGTGCCGGAATCGCTGGTGCCGGCCTTTGCCGCGCAGGTGCCTGAGGCGATCTGGATCGGGTGGCCGGAAACACCTGAGGGCGGGCTGGCGCTGGAGGGTCGGCATTTGCTCCGGGAGCGCCTTGCGCGGGCGTCGGCACTGGTCTTGGGGCCGGGCCTCGGCCGGGAGCCTGAAACGCTGGCGCTGGCGGCAGACGTGCTCAAGACCGTGACTGCGCCGGTGGTGGTGGATGCCGACGCCCTGCAACCCGAGGTGATCACGGGTGCGACGGCGCCGTTGGTGCTGACCCCGCATGCCGGCGAGTTCGCCCGGATTGCCGGTCAATTGTCACTGCGGGAATTTGCGGCGAAAACCGGTGCCACGGTGGTGTTCAAGGGACCGCGCACCCAAGTGTGTGCCGGCGAAGTGGTTTACCACCAACTGTTTGGTGGTCCCGTGCTGGCCCGGGGGGGCAGCGGCGACCTGCTGGCCGGGATATTGGGGTCGCAGGTCGCCCGCTCGCCGCAGGATGTCTTGGCGGCGGTTTGCCGTGGCGTGGTCTGGCATGGCCGGGCGGCGGATGCCCTGGCCCGGGCGCACGGCGTTCATGCGGTGAGGACAACGCAGTTGCTGGACTTTCTGTCGGCCGCGCTGAGAGTGCCGGCATGAACGGCAAACTGACGGCCCGGCAGGCGTTGCTCGTGATGAACGCGCTGCCGAACATCGGGCCGATCACGCTGAACCGGTTGCTGGAGGAGTTTGGCGGCGATCCGGTGGCGGTGCTGGGGGCGTCGGCGCGACAACTGCAGGCCGGCAAGGGCGTGGGCCCGGCGGTGAGCGCAAGTCTCACGGACTGGGCGAAGCACTTCGATCTCGCCCGCGAGGAGGAGCGGATGGCGCGCGCCGGGGCGGATTTTATCACTGCCGTGGACGAGACCTATCCGCGCCTGTTGAAGGAGATCCACGACCCGCCGATCGGCCTTTATCGCAAGGGCAACTATGCCTTCGACCAGCCCTGTATCGCCATCGTCGGCAGTCGGCGCACCACGCTCTACGGGCAGTCGGTCGCCCAGCGTTTCGCGGCGGAGCTGGCCCAGCGGGGATTCTGCATCGTGAGCGGACTGGCCCGCGGCATCGACACCGCCGCACACGAGGGGGCGTTGTCGGTCAAGGGGCACACGGTCGCCGTGCTCGGGTGTGGCCTCGATATCATTTACCCGCCGGAGAACCTGGACCTCTATCGCCGCATTGCCGAGACGGGGGCGATCGTGTCGGAGTTCCCGTTCGGCCGCAAAGCGGACCGGCAAAGTTTCCCGATGCGCAACCGCGTCGTCGCGGGCATCTGCGACGCCGTGATCGTGGTGGAGAGCGATGTGGCCGGCGGCTCGATGATCACGGCGCGCTTTGCCGGCGAGCAGGGGCGGCTCGTTTACGCCGTGCCCGGCCGCATTGACCAGGCCAGCAGCGCGGGTTGCCACCAGTTGATCCGCGACGGCGCGACCTTGCTCACTAGCGTGGACGACATTCTCGGCGAGTTGAGCTACCTCGACGGCCTGCGGCCGTCGCC
>JBMSWZ010000355.1:0-2635 GCA_049425105.1 Cephaloticoccus sp. | reverse complement strand
CCCCGATTCCGCTGCGGGAGAACGATGCAGCAACCTCTGGGGCGGATCTGGCCGCGGAGGAGGCCGACCTCATGGCGCGCCTGGCCGCGGGCGAGCGGCTCGCGGTGGACGGCCTGGCCGAATTGACCGGCCGGCCGGCGCAGGAAGTCGCGGTGCTCTTGCTGCAGTTGGAGCTCAAAGGGCGCATCGTCAAACGCAGTGACGGAACGTTTGAATCTCGCGCTTGAGGCCGAGATCGGACTCGCTGGTCGCGTGAACCCCTCCATCGATCTTTCGAATCTTTTCCTCATGCGACAGGCCGAATCCCGTTCCTTGTCGGCCGAAAATTTCCGCGGCGACAAAGGCGCGGGGGGCATGGCGACAAAGGAGACTTCACTCACCCCCGGCGCGTGGGAACAAGCCACCCATCTGGGGCGCGGCTGGAAGATCTCGCCCTGCCTGCCCGTGAAGTCCGGCGAGACCGTCACCCTGATGGATCACGACGGGCCCGGCATCATCCGCCACATCTGGATCACGTTCGACCAGCGCATTCGCCGGCAGGTGATCCTGCGGATCTACTGGGACGGCGCGGAGCATCCCTCGGTCGAGTGTCCCATCGGCGATTTCTTCTGCCAGTCGTGGAACCGCGACCAGAACATCAATGCCCTGCCCATCAACGTGAACCCCAAGGGCGGCATGAACTGCTTCTTCGCCATGCCGTTCAAGCGGCACGCGCGCATCACGGTGGAGAACGATTCGCCCACGGACATCGCCCACTTTTTCTACACGATCAATTACACGCTGGAGGCGGTGCCGGACGACGTGCTGTATTTCCACGCGCAGTTCCGCCGCACGAATCCCGTCCCTTACAAGGACGTCTATACCATTCTGGATGGCGTGAGCGGGCACGGCCACTACGTCGGCACCTTCATGAGCTGGCAGCAGAATTGCTCGGGTTGGTGGGGCGAGGGTGAGGTGAAGATGTATCTCGATGGTGACGCGGAGTGGCCCACCATCTGCGGAACCGGCACCGAGGACTACTTTGGCGGCGCGTGGTGCTACGACGAAACCGACTTTTCTTCACCGTATTTTGGCTTCCAACACGTGGTCGGCAAATCGGGCCAGACCGGCGCCCGAATGACGATGTATCGGTTTCACACGCAGGATCCGGTTTTCTTCAAACAGGACCTCCGCATCACGATTCAGGCCTTGGGTTGGCGGCACCTGGGCTGGAAGGAAATGGGCCTGGAGCATCCGCGCTACCATGCCCTCCAGGATGATTTGGCATCCGTCGCCTATTGGTATCAGACCTTGCCGCACACGCCGTTCCCGCCGCTGCCGGACCGCGACGCGCGTGAAATCATCTGACCGCGGCCCCGGGGCCCGGCAACTCCGCCCGGCTCAGGCCTTGGCCGGCGGCAAGGCGCGTTTGACCTCGGCGTCCCAAGTGCCGGCGATGACGCTGCCGTATTCCTCGAAGCCCCCGGTGGCGCGGGGGCCGGTGAGGCGGGGACGCGGATTGCCGATGCGGCCGGTGGTGTAGAATTCCTCGCTGGTCTGGTCCTCGCAGAGGAAGTGATAGGCCAGGCCGGCCCGTTCCGTGTCGGTCTGGTTGTCGCCGGTGGCGTGCGGGGTGCCGTAGCAGAAGAAGAGGACGCTGCCGGCCTTGAGCTCGACGTCGATCACCTTGCTCTCGTCGGGATAGCAACGGATGTGGTGGTCGCTGTTGCCGTCGCGCTGATGGGGCAGGAGCGTTTCCCACGCGTCAGGCACGATGCGCTTCGTGCCGTTGGCCACGGTGGCGTCGTGGATCGCGATCCACATCGCCGTGCCGCGAATGGGCTTGGGGATCTTAAAGTAGGCGTTGTCCTGATGCCAGGCGGTGCCCATGCCGGTGCGACCGGGTTTGAGGAAAATCTGGTCAAGGTGCAGCGTAACCTCCGGCCCGAGGAGCCGGGTGACCGTATCGATGACTTTCGGCGCAAAGGGCACGGCGCGGATGAGCGTGCTGTAGAAATTGGCGGGGCAGAGCTGAAGGTTCTGCTTCGTCTGCGAGGTCGTCTTGCCGTCGCCGTCGGTGGCGACGTTGCGCAGGAAGCCGTTGTGCTTGAGCCGGGCAATGTCGGCTTGGAGGGCGGCGGTTTCCTCGGCGTTGAAGAAGCCGGGCACGGCCAAATAGCCGCGGCGCCGGAATTGCTCGATCTGGGCAGGGGTAAGTTTCATGGGCGGCGCGATCCTAACACAGGCGGCGCGGGCTTGCGTTCAATCCCGGGCAATGGCAGATCGTGCACATTCATGGACGCCATGCGTTACTTCGGCCGCGGCCGCGCCCGCAGCCTCGGCACCCACCGCGACTACGGGCTGGAGATCGTCTATCTGGAGAAAGGCGCGTTGAACTGGCACGTGCAGGGCCGCGTGGAACGCGTGAAGGCGGGGTCCTTGTTTTTCTCCTTGCCGTGGGAGGAGCATGGCAGCGTGGACGAATTTGAACCGGGCCATTACTGGCACTGGGTGCAGTTCGGCTTGGAAGGCCGGGCCGACCGGCCGCGTCGCCAGTTTGGCTTTCATCCCATGTTCGAGCTGCCCTCGGCGGAATCCCGGGCGGTGAGCCGGATTCTGGCCGGGGCCGAGCGGCGCACGCCTGCCGCCCCCCCCC
>JBMSWZ010000354.1:0-2636 GCA_049425105.1 Cephaloticoccus sp. | reverse complement strand
GGCGCCCGCCTCCTCCCGGGCGATCTGCACGGCGCGCGACGTGCTCGAAGCGTCGACCAACTGGGCGTGCGGCAGGTGGCGCTGCAACCAGTGCCGGCATTGCGCCAGGGCTTGGTCTTTCGAATACACCTTGGTGATCTTCTCCAGCGGGGCGTTCGAAATCAGCGCGTGGGTTACCTCGTGATAAATTTGGGCGACGATCTTGAGGTCGCTCTCCACAAAGCTGTCGAGCGCCTCCCGCACGGAGCCTTCCGTCGAGTTTTCAATCGGGATGACGGCGTAGTCGGACTCGCCTTTCTCCACCGCGGTGAAGATATCACTGACCGTCGCCATGGCGTGATACTCCACGCTGGCGCCGAACTTCTTCATCGCCGCCGCGTGGGTGTTGCTGGCCTCGGGCCCGAGGTAGGCGATGAGCAGCGGCTTCTCCAAGGCGATGGCCGCCGACATCAGTTCCCGATAGATAGCGCGCAGCGCCTCGTTCTTGACCGGCCCCTGATTCGTCGCCGTGACCTTGCGCAGGACTGCGTCCTCCCGTTCCGGGACATAGATCTCGCCGCCAGTGCTGCGCTTGATGCGACCGATCTCAGCGGCGAGCTCCAGGCGTCGATTGATGATCTCCACCAGCTGGTGGTCCAGCTCGTCGATTTTCTCGCGAATGGGGTTCAGGTCCATCAGGCGGTCTTGTTTTCGCCGGACTCGGCCGGGGCTTCCTCGTGATGTTCGACCGAGACCTCCTCCAGATTGGGCGTCTCGCCCTCGCCTTCCTCCAACGGCAGGCCCATTTCGGCATCGGCCGGCGGTTGGCCCGGATTCTTCGCCGTCTGCAACCAGTCGTCGATCTGGCGGTTGGAAAGGACGTCCGAGGCCGGCAGTTCATCGAGCGACTTCACGCCAGTGAACTCAAGGAATTGATCCGTGGTGCCGTATTGAATCGGCCGACCCGGCAGATCGGCGCGCCCGACAATGTAAATCAGGTCGCGCTCGATCAGTTTGTTCAAGCCGGCATCAGCTGAAACGCCGCGGATAGTCTCGATCTCGGCGCGGGTCACGGGCTGGCGGTAGGCCACGATGGCGAGGGTTTCCAGGGCCGAGCGGCTCAGGCGCACGGGCGGCGGTTCGTTGCGCAGCACGCGCACCCAGCGGGCGAAGCGCGGATGCGTGACCAGGCGATAGCCACTGGATCCCTCGATCAAAAGCAGGCTGTCATCGGCCGCGCGAAGTTCCGCGGCCAGCTCGTCCATCGCCTCCCGGATCTGGGCGCTCGTAATGAGCGCAGGCACTTCGCCATAAAGATCGAGGTCCTGGCTTTCGTCGGGGGCGGTTTCCTCCGCCTCTTCCGCCGCCGGCGCATCCGGCGTCAACGCCACCTCGGCATTATCCGCCGGCGCCGACGCCGGGGCTTCATGGAACCGGGTGAACGCGGCCTGGATGTCCTTGATGGCGAGCGGCTGGTTCGAGGAGAACAGCAGGGCCCGGAGCACTTTCTTGAGGTTGAATGCCATGCGTGAGTCGCGTCAGTGAATGCCCTGCGCGGAGGCCCACGCAATCCCTAAAAAGACACCATGCCCGTCGAGGCGTTTGTCATAGTCCCGACAAGCGGCTTGCCGCTCGCCGTCACGTCTGGTTGGGTGCGCCTCTCATCCCTATGTCCGCGAAAAAAGCCTCCCCCACGCCGCGCCCCCATTCTTCAATCGTCACCGACGGTCCGAGCCGGGCCGGTGCCCGTTCCATGCTGCGCCCGGTCGGGTTCAGCGAAGAAGACTTCACCAAGCCGATCGTGGGGGTCGCCTCGTTGTGGTCGATGGTCACGCCCTGCAACATGCACCTGGACGAGCTCGCCCGGGAGACCGAGGGCGGAGTCAACCAAGCCGGCGGCAAGGGCATCATTTTCGGCACGATCACCGTCTCCGACGGCATCAGCATGGGCACGCCCGGCATGCGGTTCTCGCTGGTTTCCCGCGAGGTGATCGCCGACTCCATCGAGACCGTTTCCGGCGCCGAGGGCTTTGACGCCATTGTGACGGTCGGCGGATGCGACAAGAACATGCCCGGCTGCCTGATGGCCCTCGCCCGGCTTAACCGCCCGGGCGTGTTTGTCTACGGCGGCACCATTCTGCCGGGCATTCACCCCGGCTCGAAGAAGGAGTGCGACATCGTCTCGGTCTACGAGGCGATCGGCGGCCACGCCGCGGGCAAGGTCGCTGACGGCGAGCTCAAGACCATTGAGAGCTGCTCGGTCCCCGGCCCGGGCTCGTGCGGCGGCATGTATACCGCCAACACCATGGCGTCAGCCATTGAGGCCATGGGCATGTCGCTGCCCAACTCCTCCGCGCAGATCGCGGTGAGCGCTGGAAAGCGTGACGATTGCCGCAATGCCGGCGCCGCCGCCGTCGCCTTGCTCAAGGCCGGCATCACCCCCCGCGACATCATGACGCGGAAAGCCTTCGAAAACGCCATTACCGTTACCATCGCGCTCGGCGGCTCGACCAATGCGGTGCTCCACCTCCTCGCCATCGCCCACTCGGCCGGCGTGAAGCTTTCGATCGACGACTTTACCCGCATCGGCAAGCGCGTCCCGGTGCTCGCCGACCTCAAGCCTTCCGGCAAATACGGCATGGCGCACCTGACCCGCA
>JBMSWZ010000353.1:0-2646 GCA_049425105.1 Cephaloticoccus sp. | reverse complement strand
TCCAATCCGCTCAAGTCAGCGCGTTGCGGTCAACGCGCTCCACCTCGGAGCGTTTTCGGTCTTCGCGACGATGGAGAATAAGTGGCTGACCCCGCCCTGTAGAATCAGCGAAGATCAGCGGCAATTAGCGTTCCCAACTTTGAGTCAGAGGATAGCGGAACGCTGATAAGCGCTGATTGACGCTGATCCGAATAGGGACGAGAGGATCCGAAAAATGGAGCCGCGGCGCCCTCGCCGCGGTGGAGTAGGGAGGGTGGGGATGGATTGACCTCAATCCGCCAAGCAACGTGTTGAGGACAACGCGTTTCACCTACTCGGAAAAATCCGCCCGCGCAAAAGCGGCTCCGCCGAAGCGGAGCCGCCTGTGTCCGAGCTTACAAGGCCGCGGACTTGAGCGTAAGCGGGAGGATGACGTCCTGCGTCACCGGCACGCCGTTATTCACCATCGGCGTGAAGCGCCATTGGGCGACGGCGGCGACCACGGAGCGCTCGAGGTAACCACTGGCGGGGGCGAGCACGCGGATGTTGTTCGGGTAGCCATTCTCGTCGAGCGTCATGCTGACGCGGACGGTGGTGTTGGCGAAGCGGCTCGGCACCCCTTCAGGAGCGACGAAGGCGACGGGGCGCGGCAGATCGGGGGCGGAAGGCTTGGCGGCGACGGAAGCGACGCCGAGACCGGTGAACAGCAGGCACGAAAGGACGGTGCCGGAGAGGAAGGATTTCTTAGTCATGGAGGGAGGCCGCGAGGCGGCGTTGGGATTTCGGTTGGAGTGAATTGCCCTCGTGTTGTGCCAAGGTCATGCACCAAAACCCCGAAGCCCGCCCGAAGTTACAAAAAAGATTTTCCACCCGCGAAAATTTGCGCGTATCGGAATCAAGGATGCGCGCCGGGAGTGGCCGCCATCCCCGAGCCGATGAAAGACACGGCAGAGTTTCCGCCCTACCTAATCAGCGAAGATCAGCGTGGATTAGCGTTCCCCACGCTGAATCGGAAGCTAGCGGAACACTAATTTGCGCTGATTGACGCTGGTCCAGATTGGGAGGAAAGGGCGTGGAGCCCGCCTTCGCTCTGTTGGAGCTATGGCGTGGCAAGCAGGGAGCAGAGAGCAAGGAGCAGGGAGCTAGGAGCCGGAAGCCGGAATAGGAAAGGTGGAGCGGATTGACCTCAAAACGCTCAAACGAGCGCGTTGGGGACAACACGCTCCACCTGGGAGGGTCCTCCGTCGCCGAGCCTATGGAGGACAACAGCAAAGTCTCCGTCAGACAATATCAGCGCAGATCAGCGAAGATTAGCGTTCCTACGTCTGAATCGGAGGGAAATGAAGCGCCGGTCAGATCACCGGCGGCACCGGCGCCGCGATGGCCGCGATGCGCTGGAAGATGCGTTCGCTCGCCAACTGGTAGCGCTCCTTGCCGGCGGCGGGGTCGTCATACTCCCCCGGGAGAATGGGCCGGCCGAAAACCACGGTCACCGGCGTGCCGAGGCGAAGGGGCTGGCCTTTGCCAAGCGCCTCGAACGAGCCGAAGATCCGTGCCGGCACGACTGGCACCTGCGCCCGGCAGGCAATGAGGCCGACGCCGGCCTTCGGTTCCTGCAGGCAGCCATTGGCCGTGCGCGTGCCCTCGGGAAAAAGAATCAGGGCGCGGTCCTCCTTCAGGGCCTTCAGCACGCGCTTGATCGCGCTCACATCCTGGCCGCCGTCGCGGTCCACGGGGATGGTGCCGACCGAGTCGAGCCACCAGGAGGAAAACCCGCCTTTCCACAGCGTCTTGCGGGCGAAGTAGGCGATCTGGCGCGAGACCTGGCAGCCGATGAACGGTGGATCGAGAAAACTCGCGTGGTTTGCGGCGATGAGAAACGAGCCCGTGGGCGGAAGGTGCTCGAGGCCGACAACATCGCCCCGGAAAAGCATCCCGTAGATCACCGTCGCGAGGTAGTGCGAGATGCCGTAGACCGGCTGCATTTCCACCTGACCGAAGCGTTGGCTCATGCGGGGGAGAGCTTGGTGGCGATGGCGGCGGCCATCTGCCCGACCACTTGGTCGAGGCTGAGGTGGGTGCTGTCGATGTCGATCGCGCCGACCGGGCAGGTCAACGGCGAGGTCTTGCGCGACGAGTCGAGGCGGTCGCGTTCGGCGATGGAATCCTCCCGGCCCTCAGCGGCGCGCCGCTTGACGCGTTCGGCGGGATCGGCGTGGAGGAAAAAGCGAAAGTCGGCGTCGGGAAAGATGACCGAGCCGATGTCGCGGCCCTCCATGACCAGGCCGCTGAAGCCGTGGGTCTTGGCGACGTCGACCTGGCCGCGTTGGTAGGCGAGCAACTTCTCGCGCACGAGGGGGATCGCGGCATAGTGCGAGACATGGGCATTCACCTCGGCGCCGCGAATTTCATCCCCGGCGGGACGTCCGTCGACGAGCATCCGGGCCGAACGCCCGTCCAGCGCCGTGGACAACTTCAGCGTGGATAACGCGGCCTGCAGCGCCGGAAGGTCGTTGGCGGGCACTTGGCGTGCGAGCAACTCGGCCGTGAGGTGGCGGTAAAAAGAGCCCGTGTCGACGTGCAGGAGATTGAAACGCTCGGCGAGGATTCGCGACGACGAGGACTTGCCCGCGGCGGCGCCGCCATCGATGGCAATAAGGGTGAAGG
>JBMSWZ010000352.1:0-2660 GCA_049425105.1 Cephaloticoccus sp. | reverse complement strand
AAAATGAAAGGCGGAGATGCCGCCATCGGAACGTCACGGTCGGCACCCTTGACAGCGGTGCTAGGGCGCCGTTATTGCGATGGCCCCGTATGGATGCTGTGCTGGATCAACCGGTGTTGGTTTTGAACCGCTTATGGCAGGCCGTGAACGTCATCGGGGCCCGTCGCGCCTTTGCCATCCTCGCCCGGGGCCACGCCCAGGTCGTCCACCACGAGGAGGATGACTTCCGCACTTTCGGGTTGTTGGACTGGATCGACTTCTCCTCGGACAACCCGCCGATCGAAGAACTGGAGACCGTGCGCACGCCCACGCGCACCATCCGCCTGCCGCGCGTCATCCTGCTGACCTTTTTTGACCGCTTGCCGTGCAAGGAGCTGAAGCTCACCCGCAACAACGTCTTCGAGCGCGACAAGAACACCTGCCAGTATTGCGCGCAGGTGCTGCCGCGCGACGCGCTCAACCTCGACCACGTCATTCCCCGCGACTTCGGCGGCAAGACGACGTGGGAAAACATCGTGTGCTCGTGCATCAAGTGCAATTCCCGCAAGGCCAACCGCCTGCCGCACCAGGCAGGCATGCGCCTGATCCGCAAGCCCGTCCGCCCGAAGTGGCGCCCCGTTATCTCGCTCGTCCTCGGCAGCCAGCACCGCGAAATGTGGAAGGACTTCCTCGACGTCGCCTACTGGAACGTCGAGCTCGAAGAGTGACGGCGGACGTTGGGGAACGCTGATGGGCGCTAATCTGCGCTGATGGTAGAGTATCCAACCACGGATTGACCCAGTTTTACGCAGACAGGGCTGGGTCTGTCTCTGTGCCCGCCTGGATTCGTCTGTGGTTCAACCCTTCTGGGAATTGATCCGCGCAAATCAGCGATCATCAGCGTTCCCCAAAGTCTGAGCGTTGGTGTTGCCCACTGCAGGGATTCGGGTTCACTCGGCGGCATGCTTTCTCACCTCGTGATGACGATCATCGGGCCTGACCGGCCCGGTTTGGTGCAACTGGTGGCGACGACCCTGGTCGACCACGGCGGCAACTGGCTGGAGAGCCGCATGGGTCATCTCGGCGGGCAATTTGCCGGCATCGTTCGTGCCGAGGTGGCCACGGACCGCGCTGAGGAATTGGTGAAGGCGTTGCAGGGACTTGAGCCGAAAGGGCTGCGCGTCTTGGTGCATCACGAGACCGCGGCGGACGCTCCCGGCGCCGCGACCGGTGCCACGCTGGAATTGGTGGGCAATGACCGCCCGGGCATCCTGCGCGCCGTGTCCGGCGTGCTGGCGGCACACGGCGTCAACGTCGAGGAACTCGCGTCCGAGCGTGTGAGTGCCCCGATGGGCGGCGGCACACTGTTTCAGGCGACCATCCGCGTGTCGGTGGCGGATGCCGCGGTGCTGGACGCGGTTCGCGCCGACTTCGAAAAGATCGCCGCCGATCTGATGGTCGACCTGCAGCTGCATCCGGGCGCCTGAGTTTTAACAGGAGAGCGCGGAGGAATGTAGGGCGGGGATTCCCATCCCCGCCTTTTCGATTTTTACAGGAGGAAACGGAGCGAACGGAGGGTGGAGCGCGTTGACCTCAACGCGCTTGGTTGAGGAGTGGAGTTGGAAAACCGACGCGCCGAGGGCGGCGCATCCCCATCAATGCAGACGCAGGATTTGATGGAGCCGCGGCGCCCTCGCCGCGGTGGGGCGAGTTTTTCAGGAGGAAACAGAGCCAACGGAGACTGAATCAACCCAAAGCATTCCCGATCGGTCCGGTTTGATTCTTTCCTCAGTTCCCTCCGTTGCCTCCTGTAAAATCCGTCCCGCCGTCAGGGTCGAAGCCTCCGCGCCCTCTGCTTCCTCCTGTAAAAAATCCGCCTTCAGTGAAACTGCCGCACTTCGACCGGCGCGCGGCAGGCGACCGCGGCCTTGCGGCCCCAGGCAATCGCTTCGTCGAGGCTGGCGGCCCGCAGCACCCAGAATCCGCCGACGTGCTCGTTGGTCGGCAGGCAGGGTCCGGCGGTGACGGCCACGCTGCCGTCGGTTTGGGTCCGAATTGATTTCGCGCGGACCGCGGGATGCAGCCCGCCGACGAAGACGCGCACGCCGGCTGCGACCATTTCGTCGTTCAACTCATCGATGGCCCGGCCCATCGCTGCATCCTCCGTGGAGGGGTCATAGTTGTCCGGGTGGTGAATCGCTACGAGGTATTGGTTCATGGGTATCGCAATTTCTCAACGGACTAAACCGGGATTGGCGGACATGCTATGAGGACGTTGTGAGATTTTTCTGTCTGCCGTCAGTCCCACTTATCCGAAACGCGCTCCACCTTGCGCGAGAGCGGCGAGTGGCAATGGGGGCATTCATTACGCCAGCGATATATCCCAATGGGAACGGGGATGTCGCACACTTCTCTGAACAGCGGGTGGCGTTGGCAGTTGGGGCAGCGGATGAAGATCTCCAGGGTGGCCACTGCAGCGCACGCTGCCATCAAAGCGGTTCATTCTGGTATGCTTAGAGGGACGAAAATTGGGGCAAGCATTCCTCCGAGCGGAGCAATTTGGATGATAAGCAGCCCGCCATACCGATTCATGGCTTGAGATTCTGCCGCGCCAGCAGCCAGACGGTGGCGGCGGCGATAAGGTCGACGCTGGCGAGGCCGAGGCGGAGGGGGAGGGGGAG
>JBMSWZ010000351.1:0-2664 GCA_049425105.1 Cephaloticoccus sp. | reverse complement strand
GCAGCACGAAGAAGAAGTCTTGGTTCGCATCGATCCACGAGCGCGCCTCGGCGTTGCCCATCGGGTCCAGCGCGGCGTTGATCTTGGTCGCTATCGCATCGGCATCGGCGCCAACGGCGATCTTGACGTTGATGCCGTGGACGGCCGAGCCGAGGCCATAGAGGTCCTGCATCGTGCGCAGGGTCACCAGCACCACGGAGCTGTCGAGCTGCTGGTGGCCGATTTCAAAAATGCCCACGACCTCAAGCTCGCGGGGCAGCATCACCTCGTCGCGCTTGGCGCGCTCCAGCAGGAGCGGTGAATAAAGCTGCACGGTCGAGCCCACGCGGGCGCCGATGTTCACGGCCAGTTGCGCGCTGATGATGATCGAATCGTCGTCGAGATCGTCGAGCGAACCCACCCGCACGAAGCGGCGCAGCGGCACGACCTGCTCGGCGCGGACCAGGTCGATGCCTTGCACGGCCGGAAACACGGGTTTGCGGTCGTATTCCAGCATCGCCACGCCCTCGGCGTAAGGTGCTGCCGCCACCACGCCGGGGACGGACTCAATGCGGGCCAGGACACTGCCGGGGTTGAGCATCAGCCCATAGGTGCGCACCTGCACGTCGCCCTGGGTGTCGACAATCATCTGCCGGATCTGGTGGCCAAAGCCGCCCATGACGCTGATCGACACGATCAGCAGGGCCACGCCCAGCGCCACGCCCAGCACGGAGATCACCGTGAAGAACGGAAACCGCCGCCCCGTGGGGAACAGCTGTTTCAGCGCGAGGTAGAGATACCAGGGCATGGGTTCAGAATCGTTCTCTTTCGCTTAATCTTTCTCGTAATTCCTACAGTGAATTCGTCCGTTGCTCGTTGGCAGGAGGATTAAGATTAAGAGAAAGATTCGGCGTTACGCCCCGGCCGTGTTGCGCAGCTGCGGGAAGAGGATCACGTCACGGATGCTTTCCGCGCCGGTGAGCAGGATGCAGAGCCGGTCGATGCCAATGCCCATGCCGCCGGCGGGAGGCATGCCGTGCTCGAGCGCGAGCAGAAAGTCGTGGTCGATCTTCTGCGTCTCCTCGCCCGCCTGCGCCTCAAACATCTCGCGCTGCACGTCGGGGTCGTTCTGCTCCGAGTAGGCGGGCGCGATCTCCATGCCGCCGATGATGAGCTCGAACACGTCGATCGTCGACGGATCGCCCACCGTGAGCTTGGCCAGCGGGCAAAGCTCCTTCGGCAGGTGCGTGACAAAGGTGGGCTGGATCAGCGTGGGCTCGATGAGCTTGCCGAAAATCTCGTTGGTGACCTCGTAGTCCTCCCAGGCGGGATCGATCTTGAGCCCGAGCGCCTCGGCGCCGGCGACCTTCTCGGCCTTGCTCAGATCGAACCAGCCGGGATTGCCGGTCCGCTCGCGGATGAGGTCCTTGTATTTCACCTCGCGCCACTCGGCGCCGAAATCGATCACCTCGCCCGATGCCGCGTGCTTGATCGCCATCACGGGCTGGCCGGCCTCATCGACCGGCTTGACCACGTCGCGCACCAGATGCCGCAGCAGGTCCTGCACCAGGGTCATCATGCCGCGGTAGTCGCTGTAGGCCTGGTAGACCTCGAGCATGGTGAACTCGGGGTTGTGGCGGCGCGATACGCCTTCGTTGCGGAAATTGCGGCCGATCTCGAACACGCGGTCGTAACCGGCGACCAGCATGCGCTTGAGGTAAAGCTCGAGCGAAATGCGCAGGACAAAGTCGGTGTCGAGCGCGTTGTGGTGCGTTTCGAACGGCCGGGCGGCGGCGCCGCCGGCGACGTTCTGCAGCACCGGCGTCTCCACTTCGAGGAACTTGCGGTCTTCCAGAAACCGGCGCACGGCGCTGACAAGCCGGGAGCGCAGCATCAGGCGGTGGCGGCTCTCCTGATTGACGATCAGGTCGAGGTAACGCTGGCGGTAGACCTGCTCGGCATCGCTCAGGCCATGCCACTTCTCCGGCAGTGGTCGCAGGGCCTTGGACACGAGTGTGAACGACTCGACCCGCACGGTGATCTCGCCGGTCTTGGTCTTAAAGAGCGTGCCGGACACGCCGATGATGTCGCCCAAATCGAGCGACTTCTTGAAGACACCGTAGCGCTCCTCGCCGAGCACGTCCTTGCGGAAGTAGAGCTGGATCTGACCCTGCTGGTCCTGGATCTTCACGAACGAGCTGCCGCCCTGCACGCGAAAGGTCACGAGGCGACCCGCCACCGTGACCGGCACGGTGTCGTCCTGACCGTCGACATAGCGGGCTTTGGCGTCCTGCGAAAAGTGCGAGGGCGCCACGCTGGCGCGGAAGGGGTCGAAGCCACCCGCACGCAGGTCGGCGAGCTTCTGCCGCCGCACGGCATGCTGGTCGTGGGAGTTGTCGACTGGGTTTTCGCTCATGGAAACGGGGGAATTAGCCATGCGCCCCGGCGCGGCGCAAACGGAAACTTCCCCGGAGGCCGGCGCGGGAGGTAGGGCGGGACGCCGGCGCCATTCGCCGCTTGCCGCCCCACCCCGGCCCGCCAAACTCGGCCCACCCCTGCTTATGAAGATCATCCTCAAGCTCATCGCCGGCATGGCCGCCGGCATTCTCATCGGCCTCTACGCCCCCGACTGGACCATTCGCCTGCTGCTCACCGTTTATGGCGCGATCGGCCAGCTGATCAAAT
>JBMSWZ010000350.1:0-2669 GCA_049425105.1 Cephaloticoccus sp. | reverse complement strand
CTTGACTTGGTCCATCCAGTCGAAGGCCTCGCCGGTGGTGGCAGCGTAAAACTCCGACTGGGATGCATTGGCCGTCGGACGGGAAAGATTCACCAAGGTTGGCGTGTAAACCGCATGGAGCGCGGGTCGCGCATTCAGCTCCGCCAACGAATAGACGCTGGTCGCCGGAGTTGTCGTTGCGGTTGGCTCAACGGCCGCCACGGTGGGCGCTGGGACATCACCCTGCCGCGACACAAACACGAAGGCAAACGCGGCACAGGCGGCAGCGGCCATGCCGAGCCCGGTGACCCAGCCGGGGCGTGTCCGGCGCGGCGCGGCGGCGGCCGGCACTTGGCGCGACTCGCCCCGACGGTCGTTCGCAAAGGCCCCGGCTAGTTGCTCGCAGCCTTTGTGCATGGCGCAATATTGCCGGTAGATCGCCCGGCGCTTGGGGTCGCGCTGGATCTCCGCCTCGAGGGTGGCGGCATCCTCCATCGTGATCTCGTGATCAAGGTAGAGGTTGAGGAGTTCGATGAACTTGGTGTGGGTCATTTTGCTTGGAAATCTTCGCCGAGTTTTTCACGCAGGCTTTCGCGCGCGCGGGCAATTCGGCTTTTCACGGTCCCGACGGAAATGCCGAGGACTTCGGCGATCTCTTCGTAGGACAGGTTCTTCACGTTGCGCAGCACCAGGATCTCACGATGCTTGGTGCCCAGTTTTTCCATCGCCTCGCCGATCCGGTCGACGAATTCCTGGGTTACGGTGATGTCGTCGGGTGTTTCGACTTTGGCCGGGATGACGTCGGCAAGGGTCATGTCGCCGTCGGGCCCGATGGGTTGGTCGAAGGAGATGCTCTTGTCGCGCTTGCGTCGCCACCAATACCAATACCGGTTGCGCGCAAGGTTGGTTGCGATCTGGTAGAGCCAGGTGGAAAACGCGGAATCCCCGCGAAACTGGGCGAGGCCGCGGTGGGCGCGGATGAAGGCGTCCTGCGTGACCTCCTCCGCGTCCTGCGTGTTACGCAGAAGCTGGTTTACCATTGAATAAATCCGGTCCCAATAACGCGTGACCATTTCATCAAAGGCGGATTGGTCCCCCTTCTTGAATCGATCGACGAGCAAACGGTCCAGTGCCACTTCCTGAGCTTTGGATGACATACGTTCGGCTTGGCCCTGACCGGTGTATTTTTGGATGGTTCCCAAGATTTGCAGCGTGAAGACCAGCGTTAGCCCGGCGGGTTCGGCCGGTCAAACGAAAGGCCGGCTTTACTGGGGAGAAATTTCTTGCCATAGTCTCCGCACAAAAATCTATTTCGCACCCTTCCAGCAGCTTGGGTTGGTAGCTCAATGGTAGAGCAGTTGCCTTTTAAGCAATAGGTTCAGGGTTCGAATCCCTGCCAACCCACCACGCCCTCAACCTATACACCTATGAAACGTCTCGTAATCATCGAGGACCAGACTGCGATCCGGGAAATGCTGGTGGAAATCCTCCGCCTCGACACCAATTACCAGCTGGTCGGCGAGAGCGGCGACGGGCAGGACGCCCTGAACCTCTGTTTCGAGACCAAGCCTGATGTCATCGTCCTCGATGCCAAGCTGCCGGGCCTGAACGGCGTGGACCTCCTCAAGCGCCTGGTCAAAAAGCTCATCGCCGTGCGGGTCCTGGTCTTTTCCGGCCACGAGAACCCGGTGCGGGTCCGTGATATGCTAGAAGCTGGTGCCCATGGGTTTGTGGAAAAAACCGCCGGCCTTTTCGAATTCAAGAAGGGCCTTGAGACCGTGGCCAATGGCGGCACCTATTTTGGCCCGGCCGTGGCCGCCCTGCTCCGCAACGTGGTCGCCAATCCCGCCGCCAGCAGCGCCGCCGACTTCCTCACCGACCGCGAACGCGAGGTCCTTCAGCTCGTGGCCGAAAGCCACAGCACCAAGAAAATCGCCGCCAAGCTCGGGATCAGCATCAAGACGGTCGACAACCACCGGACAAACATGATGCGGAAGCTCAACCTCCACGATGTCGCCAGCCTCACCCGCTACGCCTTGGAAATCGGGCTCATCGAGAACAAGAAATCCCTTTAAAGCCTTGCGAGCGCCCCCGGCGCAGTCATTAGCTAACGCCCGAAATTCGATCACGCCCTCTCCATGAATAACGCCGCCAAGAAAATTTTCGTTGTCCTGATCAGCGCGACCGTGCTGCTCGCCGGTTGCCAAAAGAAGCCCAAGCGCCCGGATCCGAGCGCCACCGTCATGGGCCAAGGCACCGGTAGTGCATTCGACCCGTCGCTGCAGCCGATCGACGTCTCCACCGCACCGGGCACCGATCTCGAAGCGCGCGGCGCCGGTTTCGACCTGAACGGCCAGATGCGCGGTGTGCTCCAGCCGGTCTACTTCGATTTCGACCAGTCCTCCATCAAGACCAGCGAGCGCTCGAAGCTCCAGGCCGCGGCCGACTACCTCCGCAGCAACCCGACGCATCGCCTGCTGCTCGAAGGCCATTGCGACTGGCGCGGCACCGCCGAATACAACCTCGGCCTCGGGGACCGCCGCGCGGCTGCCGCCATGCAATACCTCTCCACGCTCGGCATTACCGCCGACCGCATGCAGACCACCTCGAAGGGCAGTCTCGAAGCCACGCCGGAAGCCGACAAGGCCACCGCCGCCAAGGATCGCCGCGTTGAGCTCGTGGTCGTCCAG
>JBMSWZ010000349.1:0-2671 GCA_049425105.1 Cephaloticoccus sp. | reverse complement strand
CTGGAGTCGGTTGAGGCGCAGCCCGCCATTAACGCCGCAGCGAACAACAGGATACCGGCGAGAGTTTTCATGGGGAGAAGGGTTGCAGGGGAATTCTGACTGCCTCTCAATCGACGGCAAACCCCGATCCGTTTCGCCCGCATGAAAACCTTTTCCATCGCCATCGGTTCCGACCACGCCGGCTTCGCCTACAAGGAAGCCATCAAGGCCATGCTCCTCGCCGAGGGGCACACGGTCCATGACTTCGGCACGCATTCCACCGAGCGCTGCGACTATCCGGACTTTTGTTTCCCCGTGGCCCGCGCCGTGGCCGCCGGTGAAGTCGAGCGCGGTATCGTTCTCGGCGGCTCCGGCAACGGCGAAGCCATGGCGGCCAACCGCGTCAAGGGCGTCCGCTGCGGCGTGTGCTGGAACGAGCAGGTCGCCATCTGGAACCGGTCGCATAACGACGCCAACTGCCTTTCCCTCGGCGAGCGCACCATTTCCCGCGAGGAAGCCCTGCATATTGTCCGCGTCTGGCTCGCAACCGAGTTCGAGGGCGAGCGCCACGTCGCCCGCATCCGCAAGCTCGACAGCATGGCCTGAAGGCATGCTGCCCCGGGGAGCGCCGGCGTCCCGCCGGCCCCAATCTGGGTCGACCACCACCCTCAAACTAATCGTTTGACATCAAATTAATTATTACTTTGATGTCGAAGCATCATGGGAACCCACTACCAAGGCAGCAAGGCCGAGACCGACGCGCTGAACGCTTACATCAAGCTCATGCGCGCGGCCGACAGCGTTACGGCCCGGGTGCATGCCCACCTTCCGGACGGTCTCACGATCTCGCAATTTGGCACCTTGGAAACCCTTCTCCACCGCGGCCCCATGTGCCAGTCGGAACTCGCCTCCAAACTCTTGATGAGTGGCGGTAACATCACCCTCGTGGTAAGTAACTTGGAAAAGTCCGGCTGGATCCGGCGTCAGCGCGACGAAAAGGACCGCCGGTTCGTCACGGTAAGCCTGACCGAGACCGGACGCGCCTTCATCGGCGATCTGTTTCCCAAGGTGGCGGCTGCCATCACCCGCGAGTTTTCCGCCCTGACCCCCGCCGAGCAATTTACGCTCGGATGGCTGTGCAAAAAGCTCGGCCTGGGCACGTCCGCGCCGGCCTGAATCCCCCGAACTTGGACCCACTTTCCCCCGTCAACCAATATTTCAACATCAAACGACTGCTCAAAATGAATAACAAAATCCAATCCCTCCTCCGCACCGATTCCACCAACTGGGCGCTTCTGGCTCCCCGCTTGGTCGTCGGCCTGGTCATGGCTGCCCACGGCGCCCAAAAGCTGTTCGGCTGGTTCGGTGGCTATGGCCTCGAAGGCACCGCCGACTTCTTCGGCGAGAAACTCGGGCTGACCCCCGGCCTCTTCTGGGCCACGGTGGCCGGCAGTGGTGAGTTCTTCGGCGGCCTGCTGCTGATCCTCGGCCTGGCCACGCGCCTTGGCGCGCTGTCGATCGCCATCACCATGGTCGTTGCCATCCTCACCGTGCACCGCACCGGGTTCTTCGCGCCGGCGGGCATGGAATTCCCGCTGACCCTCCTGGCCGCCTCCCTCGCCCTCCTCATCGGCGGCGGCGGCGCAGCCTCGGCCGACGCCTGCCTCACCAAGCCCAAGTCCTGACCCCCCGACCCGCCGCGGTTTATAACGTAGCACGTTACAAACCGCCCGGGGTCGCCACTCCCTCCGCCTCAACCGAAACCCCGCGGGGGATCAGGCCCTAAGTAACGTATTATATTACAAACTGCCAAAGCACTTTCGTCATGAAACTCTCCGGACTGCACCACATCACCGCCATCGCTTCCGACCCCCGGAAGAATGTCGACTTCTACACCCGCGTGCTGGGCCTGCGCTTCGTCAAGAAGTCCGTCAACCAAGACGACCCGGGCACGTATCACCTTTATTACGGCGACTACGCCGGCTCGCCCGGGACGATCCTCACGTTCTTCCCCTGGGCCGGTCTGCGGCGCGGCCGCCCCGGCCGCGGCCAAGCCTACGCCACCGCATTTTCCATCCCGGCGGGCAGCGTCGAATTTTGGACGCAGCGCCTCGCCACGCTCAACGTGACCATCGAACCCGCGACCGAGCGCTTCGGCGACACCGTGCTGACGCTCTTCGATCCGGACGGCCTGCGCCTCGAACTCGTCGCCACGAGCGAGACCGACAACCGCGAGCCGGCGCCGGCAAAGGACGCCCCGCGCGAGCACGCCATCCGCGGCTTTCACAGCAGCACGCTCGCCTTGGCTGACCAGACGCCCACAGCCACCGTGCTCACCGACACGATGGGTTACCATGAGGTCGCCAGCGCCGGGCCCCGCACGCGCTACGCCGTCGGCGCCGGCGGACCCGGCACCTATGTCGACCTGCTCGTCGATCCCAACCTGCCCGCCGGCCTCAACGGCGCCGGCACGATCCACCACGTCGCATTTCGCACGCCGAGTGACGCCGCCCAAGTGGAAGCGCATCGGCAGATCGAGACCGACGGACTTCACGTCAGCCCGGTCATCGACCGCGCCTACTTCAAGTCCATCTACTACCGCGAACCGGGTGGCGTGCTTTTTGAAATCGCCACCGACGAACCCGGCTTCGCCATCGACGAACCTGTCGAGACCCTGGGCACCCGGCTGGGT
>JBMSWZ010000348.1:0-2673 GCA_049425105.1 Cephaloticoccus sp. | reverse complement strand
GGAGGTCGCGCGCGTGAAGCGCCATATCCACGGCCTGATCCAGGATCCGATCACGGTCACCCCCGGCGAATCCATTGGTGACGTGCTCGCGATGATCGAGGCGCGCAAGTTCACCTTCAGCACTTTCCCGGTCGTATCCGGGGACGGCAAACTCGCCGGCCTGCTTTCAGGAAATGTCGTCAAGGAGCGCTACCGCGCCAAGAAAGTGGCCGAGGTCATGACCGCCCGCGCCGACCTCATCACCGAGTCGGAGAGCGCCATCGCGAACGACCCGATCGCCGCCGCCGACAAATTCTTCAACACCCACGTCGGCATCAACAAGATGCTCGTCGTCAATGCCCGGGACCAGCTCCGCGGCCTCGTCACCGGCTCGGACGTCGAAAAGATCACGAGCGAGTCAAAGTCCCGCCGCAAACCCGCCCGCGACGCCCAGTTTCGCCTGGTCGTGGGCGCGGCGATTTCCCCGGTGCGCAAGCCCAGCGGCGAGCTGGACCGCGACCAGATCATCGAGCACGTCGGCCACCTCGTGGCCGAGCACATTGACGCCGTTCCATTTCCTCCGCCCATGCCCACACCGCCGGGGTCGGTGAAATGGTGCGCATGATCCGCGGCGCCTTCCCCGACCTCACCATCATCGCCGGCAATGTCACCAGCGGCGCCGGCGTCGAGTTCCTTGCGGGTTGCGGCGCCAACTCCATCAAGATCGGCCAGGGCCCCGGCTCCATCTGCACCACCCGGGTTGTCGCCGGTGTCGGCATCCCCCAACTCACCGCCCTCCACGTCGCCAGCCAGTCCGCCCGCCGGGTCGGCGTCCGGATCATCGCCGACGGCGGCATCACCAAGTCCGGCGACATCGTCAAGGCGCTCACACTCGGCGACGCGGTCATCCTCGGCGGCCTGCTCGCCGGTTGTCGCGAGGCCCCGGGCGAGATCATGGAAATCAGCGGCAAAGTCTACAAAGCCTACCGTGGCATGGGTTCTCTCGCCGCCATGAAGGCCGGCAGCGCCGCCCGCTACGGGCACGACAAGGACGACAAGGTCCGGAAAATCACCGCCGAGGGCATCGAGGCCCTCAAGGAAGTCTCCGGCTCCGTCGACGACGTCCTCGGCAACCTCATCGGCGGCGTGCAAAGCGGCATGGGCTACCTCGGGGCCAAGGACCTCGAAACCCTTCGTGCCAAGGCCCGCTACATCCGCGTCAGCCCCGCCGGCCAAAAGGAAGCCGCCCCACACGACGTCATCGAAGTCTCCACCCGCAAGAATTGATGCGATGCAGGGCGGGGTCGCTGAACCCGCCACGGCAGCCGGCGAGACGCCGGCCTTTCCCAAGGCGGGGATTGGAGTCCCCGCCCTACACTTCATCCATGACACAACCGGCCGCCGCGCGGCCGGTTTTTTGTTTGCCCTCCCCCGCCCGGTTGCGTTTTCCATTCTCGGCAAACGGGGTCATCGCCGGCTTCGCTTGCAAAGCGAACCATGTCACTGAATCCCTTTTCTAGCCAACTGATCGCCGACGTCGGCATTTCACTCGGCGATGAAGGCAAAGGCCGCCTCATCCCGGAAGTCGCCGAAGAGCTGCGCGGCACCCCCGCCCAGGTTTCCGTGGTCCTCAAGGTCAACGGCGGCGCCAACTCCGGCCACACCGCCGGCGGCATCAAGCTGAACCTCCTCCCCGCCGGAGTGGTCGTGCGCGATGTGCCGCATTTGTGCATGGGCGCCGGCGTCGTCGCCAATCCCCGCAAGATCTGGTGGGAAACCCGCCCGCTGGAACACAAGGGTTACCCGATTCTTTCCCGCCTCCTCATCGACGAGCGCACGATGGTCTCCGACCTCACCCATCGCCTCCTCGATCTCGCGTGGGAAGACTACCGCGCCAACGTCCTGAAGGAGGAGCCGCGCGGCTCCACCGGCCGCGGCATCACGCCGGCTTACGGCGAGGAAGTCAGCCAGTGGCAGATCACCTATTCCGATTTTCTCGCCGGGCCGAATTTTTTTGCCCGCAAGCTCGCGCAGCGCGCCGACCGGGCCTGCCGGGTTATCCGCGACGTGTGCCAGGTCAGCGAGGCGACGTGGAACTCGTTCTTCGATACCCTCACCGCCGCCGAATGCCGCGCCAACGCCGAGGCCATCGAACTCGGACTTTTTACGACAACGGAGTTCGACTTCACGGTCTTCCGCGGCAATGCGCCGTTCACCCTCAACCTGCCCAAGCTCACCGAAACCTATTGGCAAGCAGGCACCGCCCTTGCCCGCAACATCGGCGAGGTGCGCGAGCTCATCCTCCGCGAAAAGGCCGCCGGCCGCACCATTATCGGCGAGTTTGGCCAGGCCTACTGGCTCGACAAGCGCCACGGCTTTTCCCCCAACGTCACCGCCTCGCACACCTACGTGCCCGAGTTTTTTGAGAGCGCCGGCATTCCCCTCCAGCGCGTGCACACCATCGGCGTGGCCAAGGCTTACGACACGAAGGTCGGCACCCACACCTTCCTGACCCAGATGGACGACGCCCAAGCGCTGACCGTGCGCCTGAAGAAAATCGAATTCGGCACCAGCACCGGCCGTCAACGCATGGTCGGCTGGTATGACGCCGTGGAAAAGGGCGACGCCCTGCGCTACGGCGGCTTCCACGACCTCATGATCAACAAGTCCGACGCGCTCAGCCACGAGGGCGCA
>JBMSWZ010000347.1:0-2676 GCA_049425105.1 Cephaloticoccus sp. | reverse complement strand
CGGTCACGGGGCGGGGCGGCGCAGGTCCTGCACCGCGGGGTCGCCGTAGAAGTAGAAAAGCGTCGGCAAGGCATCGGCCTCGATCACGGTGCGGCCTTTTTGGAACCCGGCTTTCTCCAGCACGTGATGCGAGGCGGTGTGCGAACGGTCAACCGTGGCCAAGAGGTCGGCTAGCCCCAAGGTCGCAGTGGCGTAGTCGATCAACCCGCGCAGCGCCTCGGTGGCATAGCCCTGGCCCCAATGTTCCCGCAGCAGGCAGTATTTGGTTTCGGGCGCGAACTGGTTGCCGGGGTGAGTGATGCCGCAGCAGCCGACGAGCGCACCGTCCGCGCGCCGCCGCAGCGCCAGCATGCCGTAGCCGCGGCGCGCGTAGTTCTCCAGCGTGATTGTGATCCAGCGGTCGCAGGCGTCCCGCGTGATGGGTTTGCCGTCGCCGACGAAGCGCATGGCCTCGGGGTCACTATAAACAGTGAGCAACAGGTCCGCGTCGTCCGGCCCGAGTCGCTCCGCGCGCAAACGCGCCGTGGTGAAGACGGGGTCAGCCATCGTGCCCCGGGCAAGCCGGCGCGCGCCGGTTCACACGTATTTGGCCCGGCCGGTCATGACCTCGACGAGCCGCGGATCGGCGCCGGCGAGGACCTTGTCCATGGCGGGGTTGGGTTCGGCGACGGAGCAGCGGAAGGCGAGGCTGTCGCCGCGCGCGTATTGCAGCTGCATGAGGTAGCGCGTCTTCGTGCCCGTATTAGGCCGGCCGCGGTGCCAGGTCTGGTGATTGAAAAGGTAGATGTCGCCGGCGCGGCAGTAGATCTGCTCCACACCGCGGCCCTCGAAGACTAGATGGTCCACGTCCGGCAGGCGGCCGGAATAATGGCTGCCGGGCACGATCTCGGTCGGGCCGTCGTCGAGTTCCTGGATATCAGTCAACGGCACCTGGACGCTGAGCCACATCAACGGCAGCCGGGCGCCGGCGGGCCAGCGCGGGATCTCCGGTGGCAGCGGGTGCTCGAGCTTGTTGCAGTCGTCGACATGCCAGTTGGAGACGGCCTCGCCGGGCTTGTTGCGGATGACGTTCTGGCCGCAGAAGCGGCATTCCGGCCCAAGAATCTCCTGCACCAGCGAATAGATCGGCTCGCGGATGAAAAGGCGGGCGAAGGCGATGTCCTCTTTCTCCGGCTCGCGCACGACGAACCAGCCTTTGCTGGCGGCCTGCACGGAGGGGCGGCTGGCGATTTCGTCGGTCAGGGCGCGCAGCTGCGCGCATTCCTCGGCGCTGAGGACGTTTCGCACGACGGCGTAGCCGTCGCGATGAAAGCGATCAATGATGTCGCTGGTCTCCGTTTCCGAAAAAGGTTGGGTGAGCATGGGGAGGGGATTCGGGGAAGCCTAGAGAGGGGCCGGGCGTCGAAGACAAGCGCCGAGCCTGAAAAACCGATGAATATTTGCGGGCCGGTTTCCCGCGTTGCCACCGGGGGCGGAAACCCCTGCATTGGGCGCATGCCATTTGCCTCTCCTGAACGGATCCGCTGCGGCGTGGCCGGAGTGGGATCACTCGGCCAGCACCACGCGCGCATTTACGCCGCGCTGCCGGGCGCCGAGCTCACCGGCATCTTCGAGACCAGTGACGAGCGCGCCGCCGAGATTTGCGCGCGGCACAACTGCCGGCGGTTCGCCACGATCGAGGAACTCGGCGAGGCCTGCGACGCGGTCTCGGTGGTGGTCCCGACGGACCGGCACGAGCAGGTGGCCCTGCCGTTGTTGCGGCGCGGGACGCACTTGCTGATCGAGAAGCCGCTTTGCGCGAGTCTGGACGAGGCGGAGCGCGTGCTCGCCGCCGCCCAGGAGCACAGCTGCCTTGTGCAGGTGGGGCACATCGAGCATTTCAACCCGGTGATGAGCTTCCTCGAGAAGCAGGTCGACGCGCCGCAATACATCACCGCCGAGCGCCTCGCTCCCTATCAGCCGCGCGGCACGGAGGTGGGCGTCGTGCTCGACCTGATGATCCACGACATCGGCATCGTGCTCGCCTTGGTGAAATCGCCGATCAAGCGCATCGACAGCGTCGGCGTCACCGTGCTCTCCAAGGGCGAGGACATCGCCAACGCCCGCCTCGAATTCGAGAATGGCTGTGTGGCCAATCTCAGCGCCAGCCGCATGAGCACGAAGAAGCAGCGCGAGATCCGCATCTTTCAGTCCGACGCCTACCTCTCGCTCGATTTCATGAATCAAGCGGGGCACCTGGTGAAGAAAAGCGACATCATCGCCTATGGATTGAAAATGAAGGTCGGCCTGGTGAAGACCGGCGACCTCAGCGCCATCCCGGTAAAGGAAATCCCAATTGAAAAAGGCGAGCCACTGGCGTTGGAGCTGGCCAGCTTCCTCGAAAGCGTGCGCGAGGCGCGCCAGCCCAAGGTCGGCGCGGCCCTCGGCAAGAGTGCACTGGAGGTGGCGATCACGATCACGGATCAAATTCGAAGGAAGAGCGCTTGACCGCGAAGGGCGCCAAGGTCGCACAGCACGAATGCTCTTTTCTCCTGTAATCCTACCGAGTGCGGCCACTCACGGGGCAAGGTCCCCGCGCCGGGGTGGTTCAGCTCGTCACGACCTTGGCGGTAAATCATGAGTGAGGTTGCACCCCAAATACCCTTTCGCCTTCCCGCCCCGGCGGCCGGCCGGCCG
>JBMSWZ010000346.1:0-2689 GCA_049425105.1 Cephaloticoccus sp. | reverse complement strand
GATCTCGGGATCGGCCAGGAGCGCGTCGACTGTGCAGGCGCGCACGCCGTATTCGGCCGCTTTGGCCTCGGCGCGGGCGAACTCGAGGTCGGCGCAGGCGACGAGATCGAGGATGTCGTAGCGTTTGCAGCCGGTGAAATAGGCTTTGCTGATGTTACCGCAGCCGATGAGGCGGACTTTGACTTTTTTGGGCATGGGGAGAGGGGAGAGGGGAGCTAGGAGGAATTTTGAAACCAGGAAGCCAGAAGTTCGGAGTTCATGGCTTCCTGGCTTCGGAATTAAAAATGGAGCGTGGAGCTGAGTGCTGGTTTCTGAATTCTGACCTCTGAATCCTAGGCGCTGGGGGCGGGGCCGTGGTGAGCGGCGAAACTCGCGTAACCGGCGCAGTCGTCAAGCATGGCGTCGAGCGCGGCGGCGATGGGGGCGGCTTGCACCAGACCGGAGAACACCGCCTTGTCGCCGATGGCGTCGGTGGCGATGAAAGTCGGCCGCTGGTTCACCTGGTGCGCGAAAAACTCGGCGGTGCTGGCGGCGACGCGGTCCTGCACGCGCTTGGACTTGGCGGCGACGCGGAGCTGGCGGGCGTCGAGCTTGAGCGCCTTGGCGCCGACCTTCACCGCCACGTCGAGGTCGCCGATGCGCGCGCCTTGCTCCAGGGCGGCGCGGCTCAGGGCGAGCCGCAGGCGGTCGTCGGTGACGCCGAGATCGCGGCCGGCCTCGGCGACGTAGTTGGCCGCAGTGTAGTCGCCTTTCAACGCCGGGTCGAACCAGCCGGAGTTGAGCATGGTTTGACGCCGCATATGGGTGCCGCTGCGCCGGTAAAACCAATCGCATTGCTCCCGGGAAACGGGGAAGTCGCCGGGGTTCATCAACGCGATCCGCCACTCAAAGCGCACCCGGTCGGCGTAGTCGGCCTGGAGCCGGGCCCACATGGGCTCGATGTAGAAGCACCACGAGGACAACACCTCGAGGTAGTAGGAGAGGGTGACGGGCGGCATGGACGGCGACTCTGGCGGCGCGGCCACGGCGGGTCAATCCGGCCTGAGGCTCGAACTTGCATCCGGGACAATGTTGGGGAAGATGGCGCTGGACATGCTCGCAGGCATCCTCCACCTCGCCGAGGCGACACCTCCCTTTTCCACGCCGGTCTTCGCCACCTTTTGGTTTGTGGTCGTCGGCTGCGCGTCGGGGCTTGGCGTCGTGTTGTGGCGGAGGCTCTCCGACGTCACCTACCTGCGCTACGCCGGCTATGTCGGCTCGATCGGCGTGATGAGTTTCATCGACCACGTGGCCGGCGACTGGCTGCACGCCCGGGCGGGGGACGCTTTCATCTACGTGAACAACTTTCTGCACCTGCCCTACGCGGTGTTCTACCTGTTGTTCGTGGGCAGCTATTTCAACGTGGCGGAAGCGGGCGGCGGCTGGGCGCGCCTGCACCGGGGGCTGCTGGCGGCCTACGGTTTTGTGCTGCTTTGGCTGGGGGCGGATGCGGTGGCCGGGACGTTTGGCAGCGAGTGGGGGATCCTGGCGGTCAACCTCGTCAACCTCGTCTCATCGCTGGTGCTGGCGGGAATCGCGACGCACGACAACCGTCCGGGCGCCCGGGAATTTCTCTACGCCAGCCTGCCGCTCACGGTGAGCGGCCTGGTGTTGGTGGCGCAGTTTCTGTCCGATGCGACCCACACCGGCGGGCCGGCGCTGCTGGCGTTCCGCACCGGCTTCATCATGCACGTCATGATCTTCCTGATCGCGCTGAGCGTGCGCTACCGGGAAAAGCGGCTGCGGCTGGGCTGAAGCCCCGGCCGGGCGTTACTTGCCGAAGAGTTTCTTGATGCCTTCGCCGGCCTTCTTGGCGGCGTTGCCGGCGGCGTCGGTGGCGGTGGCGCCCACGGTGCTGCCCACCTTCAGGGCGGCCTTGCCGGTGGCGGACACGATGTCGCCCAGGACGCGCTCCATGATCTCCCCGACGAGCTCGGCGGGGGTGATGCCGCCCTCGTCGACTCCGAGGTTGTTGAGCGAGATGGGGGGCAGGGGCACGGGGCTGGCGGCGGGGCCGACGCCGAGGCGGGCGGTGCCGTTGGTCATCCGGAATTTTTTCACCACGAACTTGATCGGCTCGCCGCTCTTGGTGGTCGGTTCCTCGCCGCCGCTGCCGGTGAACGACTCGATATTCTTGAGCAGCTGCTTGATGTTGCTGTTCACGAGCTTCGTCTCGTAGAGGAACTCCGGTTCATCGATGACGATTTCCTCGACCTCGATGTAGTCCCCGAGGATGGAAAATGGCTTCACCTTGACGTGGATCTTGCCGAGGGAGAACGCGGGATTGTCGCTGAAACCCTCAGGATTGCCCACGGACAGGCCGCTAAGCGAGCCCGAGCCGGTGAAGGGCGAAATGTGTGCGCCGTTGAGGTTGACCTTGGTCTGGGTGAGCTTGGGGCCGAAGGAGTTGACGCCCGCCTTTACGACCGAGCCAAGGAAGAAGCTGAGGCCGATGTAGGCGATGACCAGCAGGGCTGCGACGACGCCGAAGAACACGAGGGATTTCCGCTTCTTTTTCATGGTGCGGCCGAGGCTAACCCGGTCCGGCGCACCGGCAAGTCCGCGCTTCCGGGAATTTCCGCTTGTCATGGGGCGGCGGCGCCAGAGCGTTGGCGCCACGAAGTTCTTCCCCATGGCCAAAGCATACACC
>JBMSWZ010000345.1:0-2700 GCA_049425105.1 Cephaloticoccus sp. | reverse complement strand
CCTGATCGTGTCGCGGGGCTTGTACGACTACAGCGGCGTGCAGTACGTCGCCGACTCGTTTGCGGTGGCGAAGTTTCCCGGTTTGAACGTCGACGCGACCGGCCTGCCCTTGCGCTGGTCGCCGGAGGGTCCGACCGGGAGCGGTGTCTCCGATCACTTTCCAATCTCGGCGCGGTTCACCACCGTCAAGGACGGCCAGGCGGACCGCTGGATCGCGCTGCGCAAGCCGGCGGTCGAGGACGCGACCCTGCCCGATGCTAAGATCAATTTCGCCTCGCTCGATTTCGCCGCCATCGCCGCCGCCACGCAGGCGATTCCGGCGGGCACGTCGCTGCGGGCGGAAAAGTTCAAGGGCCAGATTTTCCACGTCGAAGGCATGATCGCACCGGGCGGCCGGCACGCGGTCGTGTTTCGCGGCGAGACGTTTGACATCTGGAGCTTCGACGAGGCCCTGCGCAACCGGCTCCAGAGGGAGTACCGCGAAGGCGCGACGATCCGTTTCTACGGCAAACTCGGCCAATATCGCGGGCGCTGGCAGTTCGTGATCGAGGATGCGAGCTGGGTGAAGTGACCACCGTGTTTTCCCATGCTGACCGTCTACACGCTTTCCACGTGCGATTCCTGCCGCAAGGCGACGAAATGGCTGCGCGCGCACGATGTGCCGTTCACGGAGCGGGCGATCCGCGAGACGCCGCCTGCGATCGCCGAGCTGCGGACGGCGCTCGCGGCGCATCACGGTGACGTGCGCAAACTCTTCAACACGTCCGGCCGCGACTACCGGGACCAGCAGTTGGGCGAGAAGCTGCCGGGCATGACCGAGGCGGCGGCGCTGGCGCTGCTCGCGGCGAACGGCAATCTCGTGAAGCGCCCTTTTATCGTGGGTAAAGGCTGGGCGCGTGCCGGCTTCGACGAGGCGGCCTGGACCGTGGCGATCGCGGTGTTGTGAGGCCCGAGGGCTGAACACACGCCTCCGGCGTGCTGCACGGTTGCGTTGCGCAAGTCGGTGGCCAAGGTGGAGGCGGCTTCATGAATCCTTCCCCGATCGATCCGCTGCGAGAAACGGTGCTCTGGCTCTCCCGCCATGCCGGGTTTCCGTCCGTGCGCCTGCCGGCGAAAGCGGAGGCGATGCTGAGCGTGGCGGCACTGGCGGCGGCAGAGGAGGCGCAGGAGCAGCAGCGTTTCCTGATCCAGCGGCGCGATCCGGCGCAGACCTCGGCCCTGCGGGCGCACGGGCTGCGGCGTTCGCAGGTGCACTTCAAGTGCGACAACAGTGCGAAGGTGTAAGCGGCTCCCGGCGGGGCCGCCGACACGGGGATCACCTTGCCTTGTCGGATGCCATCCCTGCCCGCTGGTAGTAGAGCCTGCGTTCAAGGCAGTAATGAGCTACCGCAGTGGCCGCGATTGAGGCCGCCATGGTGGCGGCCAGCTGCAGCGTGTAATGCGGCAGTCCGGCATGAATCAGGGCCCACGTGGCGAGCATGATCGCCGGGGTATGCATGGCGTAGAGACTGTAGCTGATTGTACCGGCGCTGCGCAGCAGCTGGATCGACCGAAACTTGCCCATCCCGGGTTGCCGGAGCTCGAACTGGACGGCCCAAAGGATACCAAGCACGCACACCAGGCCCCACGCCGCCTGCTTGAGCAGGTTCAAACCGGGAAAGTGAGGGGTGGCTTTGAGGACAAGAAAGCCCCCCCACGACGCCAGAAGCCAGAACAGGGAAACGCGTCCCCGGCCGGTGAGGAACAGATGCGCCGCGAGCGCGCCGGCGTACCAGAACACGCCCAACATGAAGATGCTGTTGAACACCCAGTACGGCGAAAAGAAGCGCAGCATCAGGATCGAAAGACCGTGCAGGGCGAGAAACGTGAGCCCGAGTTCCGACCAGCGTCCGCGTGCCGCATAGCGGTAAAAGAGTGGGTAGGCTGCGTACATGAAGATTTCCACCGTGACGGTGGTCAGGATGTAGTTGCCGGCGAAAATCTCGCGGGGATAGATCCCGGCGAGGCCGCTGAAGCGCACCGCGATGTCGCCCGCCGAAAAGTTTGCGTGGAGCGCCAGCAGGGGGCTGCCCGAGGGGAGGAAAGTCTCGGCGGCAATCAGGGCGAGCCCGAGCGTGCAGGCCGCCCAGTAAACCGGCATGATCCTCAGCGCCCGGCGGGAGAAATACCCGGACCAGCCAGGCACCGGTACGCCTTCGAGGGCGCGGCGTTCGAAAGGATAATGGATGCAGAACCCGCTCAGCACAAAGAACGCGAGCACGGCGGGATGATGCCCGCCGGTCGGCCAGGTCAGCACGCTGAGCGAATCGTGCAGGATTTCGCCCACGCGACGTACCCATGATTCTAGCCCGGACTGCGGCGCAAAATCGGACCACAGGTGCCAGTGGCTGAGAAACACGACGCTGGCGCATAAGCCGCGCAGTACGTCGAGCGACCAGAGCCGCGCCGGAGCCACGAGGTCGCGTTCAGCCTTGTCCACGGCGGAGATGTCGTCGGGGCCCTGTCGCGGCGCAAGCGCTTTTGGTGGTTCGACATCGCACTCGCGTCCGCGCGGGCGATGTCCTCGAGTGGCGGGCGTGAGCATCACATCTTCCTTTGCTGAACTGGTGGAACGGATCCAGCGCGCCCGTACGCTGAAGGCGGTGCCCGATCTGCGCGGCTGGGACGAGCAGGTGAACCTGCCGCCCGGGGCGGCCGAGC
>JBMSWZ010000344.1:0-2706 GCA_049425105.1 Cephaloticoccus sp. | reverse complement strand
CGTTGTTGGCGAAAACTTGGGCAACCCGGTAGATGTAGCCCGGGCTGGGATTGCTGGTCACCAACCGCTGGATGAGCTGGCGGACGATGAAGGGTCCAGTGTTCGGGTGATGGAAGAGCGCATCGAGCGTATCCTGGAGATCCTGGATGCCTCCCTGGGCGGCCGGCAGAACCTTGCCGCCGACGATCGTCTTGGCGGTGTCATCGTGGAAAGCAGGCCAGAGCATCATCTGCTGCGTGTAGTTCGCCGGACTCCCGCGGAACAGGTTCGCGTTGGCCGTGGCATTGGGGGTGTTGTTGGCATAACCCCAGCCCGTGAAGACCTTCGCCATCTGCACGATCGTCTCCTGCGTGTAGGTCGGGATCGGCTGGCCGTTCGGGTCCAGCTTGAGCGTGCCGTCTGGGTTCAGCTCATGCAGCCCGATCGTGAAGAGCTGCATGATCTCGCGGGCGTAGTTTTCGTCGGGGGTCGTGTTGTTGGCCGCCTTGGCGTTGCGCAAGGAACTCAGGTAGATGCCCATCATCGGGCTCAATGTCACCCGCTCCAGCACATCGCGGAAGTTCCCAAAGGCGCCGTTGACCAGGATGTCATAGTAGTTGGCCGCCCCTTCCTGCCACGCGTTGATCGTACCGTTGGCGTCGGAAATCACGAGAATCTGACTGAGCGCGAAGGCCACGCGCTGCCGTAGCTGGTCCTGTCCGGTGACGGCGATCTTCCACCACGCGGCCTGCCGGTGAGTGCCTCCCGGCCGGGTGTTGGGTCCTCCATTGACCGCCCCTTGACCGCCAGCGTTATACGCGGCAAAATCCTCCATCGTCGCCGCGCGATGCGAGGAGGCGGGCAAGGCCAGCTGTTCCGACAGCCAGGCGTTGTAGCCGCGATTCATCAGGTCGAGGATGTCCGCCTGCGTCGGGCCGAAGGTCGCCTGGGTCAGAAACCGGGCCGAATTTTCCGCCGACACCCGGGACAGGTCGAGGGCCGGCGGCGGGGCCGGCGGATTGAAGACCGCGCTGCCGCTGCTGCGCAGGAAGCCGCCCCCGAGTTCGCCCGCCGGATACAGGGCGGTGTCGATGCTGACGGTCACGCGGCCCGCCTTGAGGGCGGCGATCAAGTCGGCCGTCGTGTACGTGCCGACCGGCGCGAAATTCCAGAAGGCATTCGTGACTTGGCCCTGCGGCAGGTTAAAGACATAATTGCCGTCGATCGCGAGGTGCGCGACGACCTCGGGCGAGCTGAGGTTCGAGAACGAGACGTTCACGAAGGCGCTCTTTTCGTCCGGTGCGAGCTGGACCGTGGCGGTGCCGTAGGCGGTCGACGTCGGCGCATTGGGCAGCGCCCGCAGGGTCGAGACGTAGAGCGAGCCGGAGTTGGCGAAGATCGTGACCCCCGCGCGGTCATTTACGCCGACGCCGTACTCAGCCCTGGGCGTGATCGCGAGGGTTGCAGTCCGGTTGTTGGTGTTGGCCGGATTGGCCTTCGGCACGAGGGAGACCGTCGCCGACGTGGCGCCGGCGGGGAACGCCCAAGGTCTCCAGGCGGCGCTGATCCCGTGGTGTCGGTGGTCGGAACCGTCGCGGTCACGCTGACCGTCGAAAGGGTCTCAGGCGAAAGATCGTACACTTCGACCAGCGCCGTGCCGGTCGCGCCGGCGACACCATTCACCTGAATCGTGTAGTTGCCGGGCATCAGATCGACGACGATCGCCGCGTCGCGACTGCCGGAGTTGAACGGAAACGCGCCCGCCTCGCCAAAGCTGGTCCGCAGCACCGCCGCGCCCGCCGTCTCCCAGTTGTCGTTCGCGCCGTTCGCGATCTGCCGGCCGGCCGAGTCGAGGATCGCCAGCGCCGGGTCGGTGATGGCCCCCGAAACACCGAGTTGGGCGAGCGCCGGGCCCGCCGCGCGAACCAACACCCGCCGCGCCCCGCCCCCGGGAGCCACGGAAAGGCCGGAGAAGAACGTGTTCGTTCCGGTGCCCACGAAGGCGCGCGTCGAGAGGTTCATCAACCGGGCCGAGCCCGAAACATCATAGATCTCCAGGATCGCCACACCCTGGGTATTGTTTACGCCGCTCACCTGGGCGGTGTAGGCACCGGGCGAGAGCGTCGCGACCAGCGCGGCATCCGCGCTGTTGTTAGCGAGTGGAAACGCGCCTACGGACGCCATCGTCGCCGCATCCGCCGCGGACCAGTTGTCGTTCGCGAGCACCAGGTTGTTCTGGGCGTCGAAGAGCTGCAGCTGCGGGTTGGTCAACACGCCGGTCAGATTGAACGGCGCCTGCGCCAGCCGGGCACCGACGGCACGAATGAGAACCTTTTTCGGCGCGCCTTCCTGCACGACGAAGCCGGTGATCATGATGTTGGCGCCGGTGCCAACCTGGGCGCGGGTCGAAAGATTGCCGAGGCGCTGATTGTATTGCGCCGCCGAAACGGGTGAAAGCGCGGACAAAGCCCATGCGCATGTGGTCGCAGCCAACGCAAGGCGGGTGGTGTTTTTCATCGGGCAGGTTGGATTTGAAATTCTGGGGGAAGAATTCAGATCAGGATGGGAACTTACCGGAGTGTCGGCACCGAGACGTCCAAGTCCAGCGCGCCGTTGCATTCCCCGAGAAAATACCCGCCAAAATCTGCGCAGTACTACTTGAGTAGAATCCCCCGGATTCGGGGTAGAACGGGCATCTTCTCCCCGGTCTTTCAGCCGGCAGCCCAA
>JBMSWZ010000343.1:0-2719 GCA_049425105.1 Cephaloticoccus sp. | reverse complement strand
AGGCGGGCTATTACAGGAGGGAACGGAGAGTGCAGAGGACTAGTTTCATCTCAATTACCTCCGTTGCCTCCTCTTAAACCCGCCTTGCTCTGCGGGCTCTGCGATCTCCTGTGAAATTGGTGTTTTGACAGGAGGACGCGGAGGCGGGTCGGCGACCCCGCCCTACATTCCAGGCAGATTTACGCAGAGCTCGATCACGTTGCCGTCGGGATCGGTGGTGAAAACCTGCCGCGCGCCGTCGGGGCGCGGCTTGGGGCCGCGAAAGGCCCCGCCGGCCGCGGCCAAGCGCGCTGCGGCCGCATCAAGGTCCGATACGAGCAGCGCAAAATGACCGGCGCGCGCGCCGACCTCCCGGTCGCGATTCCCGATGAGGTGCAGCTCCTGCGTCACACCCAGCCGGAACCAGGCCCCGGGAAAACCAAAGTCCGGCCGCGGCAACGCCGGCAGGCCGAGCACCCCGCCATAAAAGTGCACGCTGGCCGCCACATCGCTGACGTCGAGGGCAACGTGGTTCAGCTCCCGGACGGTGAAGGTCGGCGCGGTCACGGGCAGCAACGCCTCAGGCGGCGGCGGGCGCTGGCTTGCACGCCACCAGGAACGGCAGCAAGGCGATGCACACCAGCCCGGCGAGGCCGTCAATCGTCAGCGTGACGGGATAGCCCCACCGCTCGATGGCGAAGCCCTGCCAGGTGGCCGAGTAGGTGATGACGAGATTGCACAGCGCCATGTAGGCGGTGAATTGCGTGGCCGCGACCGCGGGCGTGGTGATGTCCATGAACAACGCCGAGCGCGTGCCATACATCAGGCCCTGGAAAACCGAGAACACGAGGCAGGCGGTCCAGAAGGCGGTGACCAGCGCCGCCGCCGGCACCGGCCGGTCCGGCATTTGCGGGTCAATCGGCATAATCCAGCCCTGCCGCCACATGATCCACGCGAGCGCAAAGCCCGGGATGGCCGTGCCGACGTAATACAGGGCGAGCATCTTGCGGCGACCGAACCGGTCGGACAACCAGCCGCCGACGACGCAACCGACCGCACTGATAACCGTCGAGGCCAGCGCCAGCTGCGCAATGGAGTGGTCGGTGAGGCCGAGTTCCACGGCAAGGTTGGATTGCAACGCGAGGCTGAGCGCGTAGGCGCCGCCCGGCAGCAGGGCGAAGATCAGTCCAAGCCACGCCCCCCGATGACCGGCGAAGGCCCGAAACGCGTCTTGGCCAAACTGCCCCAACTCGCGGCCAAGGTGCGCCCAGATCGGGCCGGCGTTTTCCCGCGGCGGCCGGCGCGGCTCGCGAATCGGCAGGGCCACGAAGACCAACACCGCCAGCAGCACCGCGGCGACAAAGACGTAGCTGGCCGACATGCCGATGTGCGGAATGAGGAAGAGGACGCCCGCGCCGCCGAGGGCCTGGCCGAGGTAGGCGCCGCCGAACATCAGGCCGTTCGCCACGCCGCGTTCCTTTTCACTGAGGACGTTGCAGGCCAGCGCATCGATCGCCACGTCCTGGGTGGCGCCGAAGAAATTGAAGATGAGGATGACAAACGTGTAGAGCTTGAGCTCGGCGGTGAAATCGATCGGCAGCGCGACCATCAGCATCATCACCATCATCGCCTGCGTGAGCACGATCCACGTGCGGCGGCGGCCGAAGCGCTCGGAAGAAATCACGTCGACGATGGGCCCCATCGCCCACATGAAGGCCCAAGGCAGGTAGAGCGTGCCGACAAAGGCGCCGATTTCCGCGGGCCCGAGGCCCTGGCGGCGCATTTGGGTGGCGATGGCCGTGGCCGCAAAGCCGAGCGGCATGCCTTCCGTCAGATACAGGGCGAAGAACGCGAACAGGCGGCCGGCGCGCGTCGCCAGGAGGTTGGGGAGTCTCATGGAACGCGCGGAGCCTGCCCGGCCGGCGCATGGGCTTCAAGCCGATCCTCGGTGCGACCGGGAAGCACAGGATGCGGATTTTTTACAGGAGGTAACCGAGCGAACAGAGGAGTGGATTCTCAGTTACCTCCGTTGCCTCCTGTAAAACCGGGATTCCTCAGCGCCCTCTGCGATCTCCTGTGCAATAAATAGGTTTTAACAGGAGGACGCGGAGGCGGGGTATGGAAACCCCGCGCAACATCAACTCAGCTCATCCGCCACTCCGGCGGGTCGAACACGAAACCGTGGAAGAATCGCCGCTGCGCCGGCGTGAGCTTTTCGTTGTAGAACGCCTTGCTGTAACCCCAGTGCGCCATGTTCGCCAGCATCCACGGGTGCTCGTAGCCGTAGTAAAGCATCTGCCGGCCGGGCTGGCCCGGGTGATACGGCGCGGCGGTGTGCCACACGGCGTTGTGAAACAGAATCGCACTCCCCGCGGGGGCGCAGACCTGCAGGGCGCCGGGGAAGAACTCACGTTTCGCGCGGTCCTCCTCGGGCAACTCCGACCGCGCGAGATGACTGCCCGGCACGAGCGTAAGGTTGCCACGCCAGGGCTGGGTCATGTCAGTCAGGTAGTAGCCGACCTTGAGCTGAAACAGCGGGATCGGCCCGGGCATGTTGCGGTAGCCGTTGTCACTGCCATCGAGGTGCCACCCGTCCACCCGGTTCGCAAAGTCCACCGGGTCCTCCACGATCGCGTCGCTCGCATGGTAGTGCGGCTCCGGATTACAGAACGCGCGGAGATACGGCCCGAGCGCGGGCCAATCGAGCAACTCCTGGAACAGGACGTCGTCCTCGAGAATA
>JBMSWZ010000342.1:0-2722 GCA_049425105.1 Cephaloticoccus sp. | reverse complement strand
GCAGGCGCCGGAGCGCCGCCTCGATGGCGCGCACCCGCTCATCCCCGTCCGGTTCAAATTCGAAAAATCGTTCGTCAGGCTCGACACTCGCTTCTTCGCGGGCCGTTCGTCGGGCGTCGTGGCGGGCAAGATCGATGGCAGCCCGGCGAATCGACGTGACGAGGAGTGACTGCGGATTGCCTCCCAAGTGCCGCTGGTTCCGCCAAAACCGCACAAATGCATCCTGCACGACATCCTCGGCATCCGCGAGACTGCGCGTCCATTGCCGGGCGCAAAGCAGCAGTTTGGGTCCATGCTGTTGAAACCAGTCTTTCCAGGATGCATCGGGTGATAGGGCCTCCATGCGGCGGGTTGCGGGGTTTTCCTGAAAAGCGTCATGAGGCCAGCCTTTTGTCTAAAATCCGCCGAAAAAGTTGCGAGCCCCCACCCGGCCCCCCCCGGGGCACAAAAAAGGCCCGGAGTTCATCCGGGCCTGGTGATTTCGCGTCGGTTTCCCTCGCGCGACTTATTTGACCTGCAGGCGCTTGCGATTGGTCACGTATTCGGAGATCGCGAGCGCCATCAGCATGCCGGTGGCCGCATAGGCTACGATCACGTCAATGCTGATGGGGAGACTCAGGCCAAGGGAAAGAATGAGGGCAGCGGCGATTGAGCCGGCAGACACCGTGGAATTTAGGATTTTCTTCATGTTGAGCTTTCTTGCATCCGCCTGATTGGCGTCGCGGCCCTACATTAACTCAGCTTTACAATAATAAAAATCGTTCGTATCTATGATCGTAATCGATTTTTCTTATGGAATTGTATCAATTGCGTTCCTTCATTGCCGTGGCGGAAACTGGCAACTTCACGCGCGCGGCAGCGCAGCTGCATATCACTCAACCCGCTCTCAGCCAACAGGTCATAAATCTGGAAAGGGAGCTTGAGCACAAGCTCCTGCATCGTCTCGGCCGTCGCGCGGTCCTCACCGATGCCGGCAAGACCTTCATCGAGCGGGCCCGTCGGATCCTCCTGGAAGCGGACAACGCGACGAAGGAAATTCGCGACAATCCCCACGCCGAAAGCCGCATCACGGTGGGCGCCATTCCTTCGGTGGCGCCCTACATTCTCCCGGCCTTGATCGCGCAGGCCCGCATCGAACATCCTCACCTGCAAATTCAAGCGCGGGAAGATTTCCGCTCGGATTTGGTCCAGGGCGTCCTGGATGGCTCGCTGGACCTGGCCGTGGTCGCCACGCCCGTGCAAGCGCCCGCCCTGGCCGTGGAACCGTTGCTGCGGGAGCCGCTCCTGCTCGCCGTTGGCCGCGAGCATCGCTTCAGGCAAAAACGCCGGATCCGGGCCGCCGACCTCGCTGAGGAAACTTTTGTCATGCTCGGCAGTGCGAGTTCGCTGACCGAGCAAGTGCGGCAGTTTTGCGGGGACCACCAGTTCGAGCCGCGCATCGGCTACCGCTGCGCGCAACTGGCGACGGTCAAGTCCCTGGTGGCGCTGGGCGCGGGCATCGCCATCCTCCCGCGCATTGCGCGTTCCTCCAAGGATGATGGCCTGCTCGAGTATCTTCGTCTCGCCGACACCAAGCCCGAACGCGAACTCGTCATCATTCGTCACCTGCAAAGTTATCAGAGCCGGGGTATGACCCAATTCCTCGGAATGCTTCGCGCCGGGGCCCTGCAACCGGCGGGTGCGTGAGCGCGGCCCACGGCTTCAAGTTTGCCTCACGGCAAGTTTGCCGTATACTCATGTCACCATGATCGATACATTGAAAAAGACCCTCCTGGCTGGCGTCGGCGCCGCCGTCGTCACCAAAGAAAAGGCCGAAGCCGCACTCGCCGATTTTGTCGCCCAAGGCAAAGTGAGCGCCGCCGATGCACGCAAGATGGCGGCGAAAATCGCGGCTGACGGCAAAGTCGAGTTTGAGCAGGCGAGCAAGGACCTGGGACGTCGCATCAAGGACGTGATGGCGCGAAGCGACGCCAAGACCCAAGAGCGGCTCGCGGCCTTGGAAGCGCGCATCAAGGCCCTTGAGGGCAAAGCCGTTCGCTCAACCCGCCCGCGTAAATCGTGAAGCCGTTTGATCTCCTAAAACACGCGGTGCGGGCGAAGGAGATTCTCACCGTCCTTGCCCGCCATGGCTTCGCAGACCTGATCAGTCAGGTTGAATGGCCGTCGGGCTTTTGGCAGCGTTTCGTGCCGCAGCCGGCCGAGCCCCGCAGCACCTACGAGCGCATCCGGCTGGCCGCGGAGGAACTGGGCCCGACCTTTGTCAAACTGGGCCAGATCATGTCGATGCGGCCGGATATCCTGCCGCACGCGCTCATTCTCCAATTGCGGCAGCTGCAGGACCACGTGAAGCCAATCGACTTCGCGGAGATGCAACCGGTGCTGGAGAAGGAGCTCCCGGGGGCGATGACTGAGATTTTCGCCACCTTTGACCGCACGCCGGCCGCCGCCGCTTCGCTGGCGCAGGTGTATTTCGCCACCCTGCGGGCCAATGGCGCCAGCGTCGCCGTAAAGATCCAGAAGCCCGACATCCGCCACAACATCGAGATCGACCTCAATCTCGCGGTCTGGCTCGCCGAGAAACTGCAAAGCCACGTCGAGGCTATCCACGCCATCGACCTGCGCGCGACCGTCGAGGAGGCGCGGCGCGGCGTGATCAGCGAGCTGAACTTCGAGACCGAGGCCCGCAACCAGGAGTATTTCAACACGCTCAATCCTGATCCCG
>JBMSWZ010000341.1:0-2729 GCA_049425105.1 Cephaloticoccus sp. | reverse complement strand
CGCGCCAGCCCGACGACTCCGACGATTGGTTTTTGCACGTCAATCTTTGGGACCCGCACACGCCGTACAACACGCCCGAGGCCTTTGGTAATCCCTTTGCCGGCGACCCGTTGCCCGCTTGGTATACGCCCGACGTGTTGGCGAAACATCGGGCCGGCTTCGGTCCACACTCCGCGCGTGAGGTGTTGGGCTTCGATCCGGAGTGGCCTTACCCCCGGCCCTACCCGCGTCAGCCCAGCGAGATCAACTCAATGGATGACGCCCGCAAGATGTTCGATGGCTACGACTGCGGCGTGCGCTACGCCGACCAAGCCGTGGGCCGCATCCTCGAGGCCGTCGAAAAGCGCGGCTGGCTGGACGACACCTGGGTCATTATCTCTGCCGACCACGGCGAGAACCTTGGCGAGTTCAACATCTACGGCGACCACCAGACGGCCGACACGATCACGTCGCGCGTTCCCCTCATCATTCGTCCGCCGAAGTCCGTGGCCGTGCAACGCGGCCGCGTCGACGACTCCCTGCTTTATCAAGTCGACATGGCGGCTACGATGATCGAGCTCGCCGGCGGCGCGGTGCCCGCGACGTGGGACGGCCGCAGCTTCGCCCCGCAGTTCAAGGCCGACGCCTCGATCGCCGCGCGCGAGGATCTCATTCTTTCGCAGGTGGGCTGGGGGGACTGGCTGTGCATCCGCTCCTACCACGACGGTTACCACGGCTTTCCGCCGGTCATGCTGTTCAACGTGAAGAACGACCCGCACCTGCAGCATGACCTCGCGCCCCAAGAGCCGGCGAAGTGCACCGAGGCCATCGCCCGACTGGATCGCTGGATGGCCGAGATGATGGCCACGGCGACGCACGCCGACGACCCGATGCGCACAGTCATGCTGGAGGGCGGCCCGCTCCACACCCGTAACGTCCTGCCTGCCTACCTCAAGCGCCTGCGTGCCACCGGCCGCGCGGAAGGCGCCGACCTTTTGGCCAAGACGCATCCGCGCGACGCAGGCAACTGACCGACCTCCCCATGCTCCGCACCGGCATCCTCAATCCCCACGTGCTCGATCTGCTCGCGCGCATCCGGCACACCAACACGCTGGTCATCGCCGACCGCGGCTTTCCCTTCTGGCCGGAGATTGAAACGGTGGATATCTCCCTCGTCGACGACGTTCCGACGGTGCCGCAGGTGCTCGCCGCCATTCGGCCGAATTTCGTGTTTGGTCCGGTCTGGGCGGCGGAGGAGTTCAAGGCCCACAACGGCGCCGACAAGCTCGCAGCCTTGCAGGCGCTCGCCGGCCCCGGGTTGAGGTTCGAGCCACATGTCGAGTTCAAGAAGCGCGTGCCCCGCGCCATCGGCTTGATTCGCACCGGCGACACCACGCCATACGGCAACCTCATCCTCGAATCCGCCTGACCCGTGGACTACCGCCCGCTGGGCCGCACCGGCCTCACCGTCTCCGTGTTGAGCTTCGGTGCGTCTTCACTAGGCAGCGTGTTTCGGGCCACCGATGACGCCGAATCGGTGCGCACCGTGCACATGGCGTTGGACTTGGGCATTAATTTCATCGACGTGTCGCCCTACTACGGTGCGACCAAGGCCGAGTCCGTGCTGGGCCGCGCGCTGCGCGAGGTGCCGCGGGAAAGGTATATTCTCGCCACCAAGGTCGGCCAGTATGCGGATGACGACCACGACTACTCCGCGACACGGGTGACCCGTGAGTTTGAGGCCAGCTGCGCCCGACTCGGCGTCGATTACGTCGACCTGTTGCAATGCCACGACATCGAGTTCGCTGACCTCGACCAGATCGTGCATGAAACCCTCCCGGCACTGTTGCAGCTTAAGGCCGCCGGCCGCATCGGGCACATCGGCATCACCGGTCTGCCCCTGAAAGTCCTGCGGGACGCCCTTGACCGTGCCGCCCCGGGCGCAATCGACACGGTCCTCTCCTTCTGTCACTTCGAGCTCAACGACACGTCGCTGGAGGCGCTGCTGCCGCGCTGTCGCGAGCTGGGCGTGGGCGTAATCAATGCCTCGCCAACCGGCATGGGCCTTCTGACCGAACGGGGTGCGCCCAAATGGCACCCGGCGCCGGGCCTGATCATCGCTGCCTGCGCGCGTGCCGTCGCGTATTGCCGGTCCGTCGGCGAGGACATCGTGAAGCTCGCGGTGCAGTTCGCGATCAGCCACCCGGACATTGCCACCACGCTTGTCGGCACTGCGAATCCCGAGAATATCCGGAAGAACGTGGCCTATGCCGAGGCGCCGATAAATGCGGAACTCCTCGCCAAAGTGCGCGCGATCCTCGCCCCGATCCATAACCACAACTTCACCCGCGGTCGTCCGGAAAACCGCGATCCGATTCTATGCTGACCCTCGTTCTGGAAACCCCCGGAAAACTCATCGCCGCGACCACCGCGACGCCGGTCGCCGCGCCTGCCCCCGGCGAGGCCACGGTGCGGGTTCACCGGGTGGGCGTCTGCGGCACGGATTTGCACGCTTACGCGGGCCGACAGCCGTTTTTTACCTATCCGCGCATCCTCGGCCACGAGTTGGGCATCGAGGTGCTGGCCATCGGCGACGGCGTCACGAGTGTCGCCGTAGGCGATCGTTGCGCCGTGGAGCCCTACCTCAATTGCGGACACTGCATTGCCTGCCGAGAGGGCAAGCCCAACTGCTGTCGCACCCTGCAGGTGCTTGGCGTGCACACCGACGGCGGCCATCGCAGCCGGATGGT
>JBMSWZ010000340.1:0-2731 GCA_049425105.1 Cephaloticoccus sp. | reverse complement strand
GGGTTCCTGGCTTTTCCTGGACTGCTAAGGGACCGGATCGACGAGGTCATCGCGGAGTTCCAAGGCATCTTTCAGCGCCGCGGCGGTGGGCATGACGGGCGGCTGCATGACGGCCGCAACCGTTCGTGCATCGTGCCCTTTCTCGATCAAAGCGAGCGCCTCTGCACGTTGCTCGACGACCCGCGGATTGCCAGGATCGCGACCTCGCTGCTGGGCGACGATTTCAACTACATGCCGAGCGACGGGAATTTCTATTCCGGCGACACCGGCTGGCACTCGGACGGCTGGCATCGCGACATCACGCACATCAAGATCGCGTTTTATCTCGACCCGCTGACCCGCGACACCGGCTGCCTGCGGGTGATTCCGGGCAGCCACCGGATAGGGGACCGCTGGGCCGACGATCTGCAGGCGCAGCTGGCGCAATCGAGCAAGCTTTGGGGCATGGAAGGCCGGGACGTGCCGGCCATTGCGCTGGAGACCCAGCCGGGCGACATCCTGGTCTTTAATCACAACACCAAGCACGCGGCCTTTGGCGGCAGTGGCTGGCGCCGGATGTTCACGATGAACTTGTGCCAGCGCTATCCGCAGGAACGGTTGCAGGAGCTGCGCGATTACCTCAATGGCGTCTCACGCTTTTGGGTCGAGCGCGCCTACGGCGAAATCATGATGAATACCGCGGGCCCGGAGCGTCTTCGACACCTCGAGCAGGTCATGGCCAACGACGGGCATATCGCGGAACTATCGCGCAAGGCGCGCGAAACCATGGCCGAGCCTTCGCGCGGGTGAATGGAAATGGAGGGCGGGGTCGCTGCCCCCGCCACCCAATCATCGCTGCGCAAACCGATACGCAAAGAGGTCGGCGTCGCGCAGGTGGAACCGGATCTTGATGGCGCGTCCGGCAAGGGCGCCGAGGTCGGGCTGGCCGCGCCACGTGACGGGACGGTCGATCGCATCACCGAAGACGGGTTCGCAGTCGGCCGCCGCGAATCCGGGGAGGGGTGTGCCGTGGTCGTCCTGCAACTCGACGCGAATGTCGCCGGCGATGGAGGTGGCAAAGTTGAGCCGCAGTTCATTGCCCTCGAAGACGATCGGTCGCGTCACGCAATCGCCGCCGCTCAGGGGCGCGGTCACCGCGACGAAGCCGTCGAGGCGCAAGGTGTAGCGCCGCAGCGAGCTGCCGCCGGCGTGGCCCGTCCAGTAGTTCTCGATCGCGTAGAAGGAGAGTTCGTTCGGCCCGTCGGCCGCCAGCGTCGACGGCGTCTCAACCAGCTGCCAGGCGACATATTGGTGACCGTAGTTCCACGTGCCGGTGCGTTCCGGGCCGGGCCGCAGGAAGGCCTCGGGCCAGCGTTCAAAGCTCACGCCGTCGCGGCTGGCCATCAGCAAGGTATTGCTGATCGCCGTGCCGTAGCGCAGCTGCGCGGTCGAGCGCGTCGCGCGGTGCGCCCGATCCGGCAGGGCCTCGAGTGAGGGTCCCCAAGGCCGCTCGAAATAGTGGGCGGGAAAACCGAGCAGCAGGTGCGGTGCGCGTGCATAAGGCGCGACCGTGTTGGTGTAGAGCTCGATCTCCCGCGGATCCGTCGGATAAACCAGCGCCTGCGGTTCCGACCAGTGCCGCAGGTCTGGCGACGTCGCCGTGCTGATGCCGCGCGGGCCCTCGGGATGCCAGTTGCCCTTGACGGTGGTGCCGCGCGGAAAGGTGCGCCAGTAGGCGCGGTATTCGCCCCGAAGTGCGTCCCAGAAAACCAAATTTTGCGAGTCGAACGCCCCGGCCGTGATCACGGGCTTTTCCGCAAACGGGGACCAGTGCACGCCGTCGGGCGATTGCAAAATGACCACACCGGGGTCCCCGTCGGAGCGAAACATGCCCTTGTAGCGCGCGGCGGGCGGCGCGGCGGGATTGTCGTCGCGAAAAATCGCGGGATGCGCGCCGTCAACGTTGATCGCACCCATTGGGCCGGTGACGACCACGATGTTGTTGGCCGTGGACCCGCGAAAATCATGCCGCCCGAGCTGAGGCTTGGTCCAGTGCACGCCGTCCTTGCTCTCCGCGACGCAAGTGTAGCGGTGATCATGGGATTCGCTTAAGATCTTCCCGGGCTCCACCTTTATCGCGAATGCCTTGTAGTAGAGCCGGTAGGTGTCGCCGTCCTGAAAGACGCTGACATAGCCGCAGCCCGTGCCTTCCCACGGTTCGTCGCAGTGCAGGACAATCTCCTGCGGCTGCGGATGCTGCAGTTCGCGCCGGGCTCCGCCGGAGAGGGACTCGAGCAACGCGGCGTCGACGAACAATTCGCGCCGGCTGCCGATCGCGGTGGCCCCGGTCATCACGTCAGCGGCCCCGGCGAGGGCCGGGACGAAGGGCAGGGCAAGCAAGGGAAGGGCGCGGCGCCATGGTTTCACCGCACCACGCGGGCGCTGCCGCCGCCCATGAGTTTTTCGACCTCCTTGACGGTGACCATCGAGGTGTCGCCCGGCGTGGTCATCGCCAGCGCCCCGTGGGCGGCGCCGTAGTTCACGGCCTTGGCGGCGTCGTTGTGCTGCAGGAAGCCGTAGGCGAGGCCGGAGGCGAAACTGTCGCCGCCGCCGACGCGGTCCATGATCTCGAGTTCCGGGTAGAGCCGGCTCTCGTGAAATTCGCCGGCGTGGTAGCAGATGGCGCTCCAGTCGTTCTTCGTGGCGGTGATCACCTTGCGCAGGGTCGTCGCCGCGACCTGGAAGTTGGGGA
>JBMSWZ010000339.1:0-2735 GCA_049425105.1 Cephaloticoccus sp. | reverse complement strand
GCCCGCGTGCGTGAGGCCATCGAGGTCTTGGGCGTGACCCGCGTGCAGCATGGGGTGCGCGCCATCGAGGACCCGGCGGTGGTCGCCTTGGCCCGGGATCGCGGCGTAACGTTCGACGTGTGCCCGATCAGCAATATTCGCCTGGCCGTGTTTCCGGATTTCGCGAGCCACCCGCTTCGTCGGCTCTCCGCCGCGGGCGTGCTCTGCACGATCAGCACGGACGACCCGCTGTGCTTCAACAACCGCCTGGTCGACGAATACCGGGTGCTGGAGGACGAGATGGGGTGTGATCGGGCCGCACTGGCCCGCTACGCCGCCAACGGTTGGGAAGTGGCCGACGTGCCGGAGGATTTTCGCCGCGCCCGGTTGGCTGAAATCGATCGCCTGACCCATGCCGCCTGACATCTCCATCACCGCCTTCACCGTGCCGGCTGACGTCCGCGCCGGTCGCGCCGACAAGGTCTTGGCCAAGGCGTTTCCCGACCACAGCCGCGTGGCCTTGCAGCGCGCGTTTGATGCGGGGCTGGTGCGGGTCAACGGCGCGGTGATCGCACGCGATCACACCCTGGCGCCCGGCGCGGTCGTGGAGTTCCAATTGCCCGAGACCAAGCCGGCGGACCTGACGCCGGCCGACATTCCGCTGGATATCCTTTACGAGGACCGTGATCTCCTCGCCCTCAACAAGGCGTCTGGCATGGTGGTTCACCCCGGGGCCGCAACGGGCGGCGATACGCTGGTGCATGCGCTGCTGGCTCACTGCCGCGGCAGTTTGAGCGGCATCGGCGGCGTCGAGCGGCCGGGCATTGTGCACCGGCTGGACCGGGAAACCTCCGGCGTGATGCTCGTGGCCAAGAACGATGCGGCGCACCGGGGGCTGTCCGCGCAGTTCAGTGCGCGGACCCTGCAGAAGGAGTATCTCGCCCTCGTCTCCGGCCGGCCGGATTTGCTGAGTGGCACCATCGATCGCCCCATCGGCCGCAACCAGCACCAACGCCACAAGATGGCCGTGCTGGAGGAGGACAAGGGCGGCAAGCCAGCCCGCACCGACTGGGAGGTGGTGGAATCATTTGGAGACTTGGCGACGCTGATGCGTTGCACGATTCACACCGGCCGCACGCATCAGATTCGCGTGCACCTGAAGTCGCTCGGCCACATTTTGCTCGGTGATGTGGTTTACGGCTGGAAGCCCAATCCGCGGATTCAGCCGGCGCCGGCGCGAGTTATGCTCCACGCCGAACACCTGGTGGTGACTCACCCGTTGAAAAAGAAGACCCTCGACCTGCGCGCGCCCTTGCCGGAGGATTTTGCCGGTCTGCTGAAACGACTGCGCACGAGCTGATCGCCCATGTCATTCCTGCCCGATTCCTGGCAACAACTGCGTGATGGTGCCGCTGGCCTCCTGCTTGACTTGGCGCGATTGCTGGCACCGCATTTCGGTCCGACCGGCAGCATGGACTTGGACCTGCGGGATTGGCCGGACGCGGCCGGACCCTCGTTCTACAATCAGTTTACGCCCGCGGCGTTTCTACTCCTCGCGGATGAGGTCGTGCCCGGTGCGACGACGGCCGAGCGCGAGCAATACCGAGCGCTGGCGCTACGGAATCTCGAGTATTCGACTGGATTGGTTGATGCAGATTTTCGCACGCCGCATTTTTCGCGCGGCCGTGACTGGGGCGCACACATTGGCGAGTGGCTGGTCTATTACCAACTCTGCGCTTTAGGGCATCTGGAGGCCCACGGTAATGCGCCATTCTCATTGATGATGCGGCTCAGGCGGGTCGTGGAAGGCGCCACGCAGCGGGCGTTCGAAGAGTATCGTCCGCGATTTTCGGGTCCGGCGACCGAGTTTCCCGGCAATCATGCCGTGTGGCATGGACTGCTCTTCGCCGGCGCGGGAAGACATTTCCAGCGGACCGACTGGGTGGAATTCGCCGATGATTTCATGCACCGGCATGTCCTGCCATTTCAGGATGAGTCCGGCTGCTGGCAGGAGGGAGGGGGGATCGTGGTGGGATATTCACTTATCACGGCGCTGGCAGTCTCGCTCTACGCCGAATTGGCCGCCGATGAGTCCGCCCGACGGGCCGTCGACCGGGCCTGCGCCTTCCATGAGTTCTTTCAACTACCGGACGGTAGCTCCGCGGTCGTCGCCGACGTGCGCATGCGTTGGCATCATGGCCCGATGATCTCGTTGCCACCGGGTTTTGCCGCCAGCGAGGCGGGCCGGGAGCTGGTTTGCCGCGCGTTGGCGCGGTTTCGCGAGGAACTGAATTCTGACTTGGTGCGGGACAATCACGCCCAGGCGTTCGCGTTTTTTGGGTCGGCTTGCGCAACCTGGTTCCGATCGCCGGTGCCTCAAACCGCCCGCAACTCCGTCACGCAGGTGGATCCCCCGGTCGCGCGGCTGGATCATGGCCCGTGGCGCGCCTACTTGAGCTGGCAACTCACCCCAGAGTGGGATGCGAACCGATTTGTATTGGATGCCCAAAACTTCGTCGAGATCTGGCATCAGGGCGCAGGCTATCTGGCGGGCACCGGCAACAGCAAGGCGATGCCGCGCTTCTCAACGCTGCGCCGCACGAATCGTGGCCGCGCCTATGTGCCCGACGGTGCCGCCAGGGCGAAGGCCGGCGACGGCACGGGCGCACGCTACCACTTCGATGCGGATGTGCTTGCCATCGCGTTGCGGGGGGATGGTCCCGCCTTGGAACTGTCGGTGCGCGTGGATGCGGTGC
>JBMSWZ010000338.1:0-2739 GCA_049425105.1 Cephaloticoccus sp. | reverse complement strand
CAAACCCTACGCAGACCAGATCACCTTAGTCACGGATCGCCCCGGCCACGACCTCCGCTACGCGATCGACGCCTCGAAGATCAAGCGCGAGCTCGGCTGGGCCCCGAAGCAGGACCACACCTCCGGCTTCCGTAAAACCGTGCAGTGGTATCTCGATCATCAACCGTGGTGGCAGTCCATCCTCAACGGCAGCTACCAGCTCGACCGCCTCGGCACCCAAGCTTAAACCCCATGCAACGCAAAGGCATCATCCTCGCCGGCGGCTCCGGCACGCGCCTCTACCCGCTGACGATCGCGGTCTCGAAGCAGCTCATGCCGGTCTACGACAAGCCGATGATCTACTACCCGATCTCGGTTCTCATGTTCGCGGGCATTCGCGAGATCCTCATCATCTCCACGCCGACCGATCTGCCGAATTTCAAGAAACTCCTCGGCGACGGTTCGACGTTTGGCCTGACCTTCTCCTACGCCGAGCAGCCCAGCCCCGACGGTCTCGCCCAAGCCTTCACCATCGCCGCCGACGTCGGCTTCCTCACGGGCCATGAGCCCTCCGCCTTGATTCTAGGCGACAACCTTTTCTACGGTCACGACTTCGCCGACTCGCTCGCCGAGGCCGACGCGCGCACGACCGGCTCGACCATTTTCGGCTACCACGTCGCCAACCCCACCGCCTACGGCGTCGTGGAGTTCGCGGCGGACAGGAAGGTCGTGTCGCTGGAAGAAAAACCCAAGGTGCCCCAGTCCAACTACGCCGTGCCCGGGCTCTACTTCTACGACCGCGACGTCGTGGGTCTCGCCCGCGGCCTCAAGCCTTCGGCCCGCGGCGAACTCGAGATCACGGACCTGAACCGCCTTTATTTGGAGCGCGGCGACCTGCACGTCGAACTCCTCGGCCGCGGCACCGCCTGGCTCGACACCGGCACGCACGATTCGCTGCTGCAGGCCGCGCAGTTCGTCGAGGTCATCGAGGGTCGCACCGGCCTGAAGATCGCCTGCCTCGAGGAAATCGCCTACGAAAAAGGCTGGATCGACCGTGCGGGGCTGGAGGCCAATATCGCGAAGCTCGGCAAGTCGTCCTACGGTCAGTATCTGCACCGGTTGCTCCACTGAGCCGGCGCCGGGCCGACAGAATATGCTCTGCTTTGCGGAGTGATTGCCCACACTGCCAACCATGCGCCTGGCCGCCGTTTCCGTCGTCAAAAACGAAGCCGATATCATTGAGGCTTTCGTCCGCCACACCGCGGCTTGGGTCGACTTGCACCTGATCCGGATGATCGAGTGGCTCGCGGGTCAGGGGGTGGAGTTCATCGAGCAGCCGATGGCCAAGGCGGAACTCGACGCCACGGCGTGGTTGCGCGAACGCAGCCCCCTGCCGCTCGTCGCCGACGATTTTTTCGATGGCCCGGGTAGACCGGACTTGGAGTCGGCCTTGAGCGCATCAATCGCGACCACGCCCTACAATCTCCCGCTGCACGACTACTGCGTCACCCGCGCCGACCTCGCCGACGAGCTCAATCCCGTGCTCCGACTGCGCCACTGCCGGCCCACCCGCTCCAGCACCCGCAAGCTCATCATCCCTCGTGCTCTCGCCACCGACCCCGCCGTCAGCGCCGGCAAAGGCAACCACACGCTCTTCCGCGACACGTCCGAGATTCCGGCCCTCCCCATGCCGGAAGCCTGGCGCCTTGGGCCCTTCGCGCTGCGCTCTGGACCGCACCACCTGATCCGGCTTGTCCGTTCGGAGTTGCAACGCCTGGCCCGCGGCCGCGCCGGGCTCGGGCTCGATGTGCATTATCGCCTCGGCTACCAACTGCTGGCCGAGGAACCCGAACTGTTCTTCGCCTCGCTGGACCAATCCCCCGCCGGCATGAGCGAGTCGCCGCTGCCCTATCGCGGCGGCGAGTTGCGGCATACCCCTCCAACCGACTGGTCCCGCGTCGCCCGCTCCCTTTTTCCTTATCTAGAGCAACTGGCGCGTAGCTACGGCGAACTCGCCGACCTCACCGGCAGGGACGTCGCCTCAACGCCTTCCTCCGATTTGCGCGTGCATGAATTGCCTCTCTCCAAAAGCGCGGTTCGCGCCCGCGAGACGGAGCCATTCATCGGATTCACGCCGGTCAACGGCTGGGGCCCGAAAGAGGGCCCCGTGCCCGAAGCCTTCCTGCCGGCTTTTCACTGGGCCATGGCGCCAGTCACCGAGCTGGTGGTGGACGGAGCTGCCACGGGCGGGGCCGCTGGGTTGAACGCCGACTGCCTTACCTACAACGACGGCCAGCGCATCACAGTCGAACTGAACGGCCAGACTTTGCATCAACTGACATTTTCCCAAGTCAATCATCGCGAGGCACTCGACGTCCCGCTCCAGCTGGTCCCCGGCAAGAATCGGCTGCGCTTGCACTTCTCGCACTCGCTGGCCACCGAACGGGATCCGCGCCAGCTGGCGGTCATCTCCCTATCCCTGCGCATCCGCCCGGTCTCGTGAAGGTTTCCTTCATCATCCCCCTCTACAACTGCCTCGAGCATACGCAGGAATGCCTGCGCACGCTCCGCACCTCGCTGCCGGCGGGTCTCGACCACGATATCGTCCTCGTCGACGACGGCAGCACCGACGGCACGCGCGAGTGGCTGGCGACGAGCGCCGGCGACTGCACCGTGGTCCTGAACGAGCGCAACCTCGGCTACGCCGGCGCCAACAACCGCGGGGCCGCCCGCGCCACCGGCGACCTGCTCGTGTTGATC
>JBMSWZ010000337.1:0-2741 GCA_049425105.1 Cephaloticoccus sp. | reverse complement strand
CCCCCCCCCCGGCTCCAGAACGGAGTTGCAGGATCGAAGCTCCAGAGTTTTTCGAGGAATTCGCGCGGGACGGGGTGCACGCGCGCGACATCCTTTTGGGTTTCCGTGATGAACACCTCGCCGCCGTCCTCGATGAGGTCGGGGTAGCTCATGCGCACGTAGGTGTCGTCGTCGTAGAGGAAAATCTCCGGTTGCGACCAGGCGATCTCCCGGCCGCGCGGGGTGTCGATCTCTACGCCGCCGCAGAGCCAGACCGGGTTACGGTCTTCATACCAAGTGCCGCCGTGGTTATGGAACCAGTAGAGGTAGCGCCCGTTGTTGAGGCGCCACGCGAAGTTGGCGGCGCGCGGGTGCTTCATGCGGCGCCCGTCGGCGAAAGTCTGGTAGCGCGGCGGGTCCCACGTGCGGCCTTGGTCGCGGCTGTAGCTGCAGACCGGGTGCCCGTCCGTGCTGCGGTAGACGACATGAAACGTGCCGTCGCTCAGCACGCAGTAGCTCTGCTCCTCGGCGATAGGGCCGCCGCCCGCGGGGGTGCGGAGGCCGATATCGCCGTCCGGCAGGGTTTCCCACGTGATCTTGTTGGGGTCGGTCTCGGTGGCGAGATTGGTGCTGCGCAGCAGCACGCCCTCGGAGGAGGTAAAAAAGCCTACGCCAAAACCGCCGACCTTGTGCAGCGACACGAAGGCCGCGCCGTCGTGGAGAAACGGCCGGCCGACGTTCCAGAAGTAGCGCAGCTGGCCGCCGTCGGCATTGTTGCGGTCAATTTCGAATGCGCGCGACGGGATCGGGTAGCGCTGCGCCGACCAAGTGCGGCCGTGGTCGTCGCTGAATTTGAACACATAGTAGCCGAGCGAGTCGACGCGCGTGCAGCGGCCGTCCGGATACTCCGGTTTGTCGGCCTTCACCCAGCGTAGTTTGTCGGTGTTGTGGTTGTAGAAGGCGTAGAGCCGGCCCGACGGCACCTTGAGGATTGTGGCGTAGGAAGCCTCGGGGCCGCTGGAGGGTTCGAGGTCGACCGGCGCGGACCAAGTGCGGCCTTGGTCGGTGCTACGGACGCTCACGACGTGCTGGCCGCCGTGTCCCTCCTCGCCGGGCCCGGTGGTGACGAGGCAGACCCAGGCACCGTCGTCGGTGTGGGTCAAAAACGGTTGGTCGCTGTAGTGTTCGGTCGGAATTTCGCGACCGCTGGAAATGTGGCGCCAGTCGGGGTTGCTCATGGGGTGGGGTTGGGGGCGACGTTAGGGATAGATGCACGATTGGGGAGGAAAAAGCGGGAAGGGCTGGCACTAGCCATCAAGGTTGTGGTCGCCGGTGGGCGCGGCGGCCTGGGACAGGCCGCCCTACCTGATGGATTGCGGGTCGGTTGGAACGTGGTAGGGCGTGCTGTTCCTCCTTCGCCAAGGCTATGGAGGACAGGCTCCAGCGCGCCGCGCCACAAAAGCCCCGCTAGTTCAAACCTCGGCGTGATCTTCCACCTGTTCGGTCGCGGACTCCGTATCGGGCGCGGGGTAATCCTTCACAAAATCGGCGTAGTGCAGGAGTTCGTAGCGGCCGTCGTAGTGTTCGACGATGGCGGTGAGTGACTCGACCCAGTCGCCCGAATTCAGGTAGTGCACGTCGCCCAGGCGCTTGTCCGCCGGCGTGTGGATGTGCCCGCACATGACGCCGAGGCAGTTGCGGTCGGCCGCCAGCTTGGCGATGTGGTCCTCGAAGTTGGAGACGTGGTTCACGGCTTCCTTGACGCGCGCCTTGATGGCCTTGCTCAGGGACCAGTATTCCTTGCCGCGCCACGAGCGGTAGGCGTTGTAGATGCGATTGATTTTGAGCAGGGCGCGGTAGCCCCAGTCGCCGAGGTGGGCGAGGAAGACGAAGTTCTTGGTGACGGTGTCGAACACGTCGCCGTGCAGGACGAGGTAGCGCCCGGCGGGGCCTTCGTGGACGTAGTCCTCGACGATCTTGAGACCGGAAAATTCGAGGGGGAGGAAGGCGGTCAGCACATCGTCGTGATTGCCGCGGAGGTAGATGATTTCCGTGTCTCGCTTCTCCAGTTTTTTGAGCACGATGCGCACGAACCGGGTGTGCGCCTTGGTCCACTGACCGGCGCGCTTGAGCTGCCAGCCGTCGATGATGTCGCCGTTGAGAATCAGTTTTTCACAGCGCACGGAGCGCAGAAAGTGATTCACCTCCTGAATCTTGCAGTCAGGCGTGCCGAGGTGGACGTCGGACAGGATGACGGTGCGGACGTGGAGCTTATCCATGGCGGGAAGCAGCGGCGGGCGCGGGGGCGGTGCCGGTTTGATGCAAGACTTGGTGTGCGATGTCGCGCGCGGCGTCTGGCCGCGCGAGGGCGTCGAGCCGCCGGCGCCAGTCGCGCCAGACGGCGCCCCCGTTGGCAAAGGCGCGGCGCAGGGCGCTGACGACCTGTTCCGGGGTGGTGGCGTGCGCGCCGATGTCGTGGCGGCGGAGCAACTCGTAATTGCCCTCCTCCTGCCCGGGCACGATTTGGTTCACGATCATGGGGCAGAGGGCCGCGATGGCTTCCTGCGTCGTGGCGCCGCCGGCTTTGCTGACCACCGCGTGGTGGGTCATCAGGAGTCCGGGGATCTGGTCGGTCCAACCCAAGACCCGCACGGGCAGGCGGCGCCGTGCAGCCAACGCCTCCAGCCGCTGGCGCAGGCGTTCGTCGCGGCCGACGGCCAGGGTGATTTCCCAGCTTGCTTCGGCCATCAGCAGCATGGCGG